>NZ_JBEZDN010000011.1:0-121567 GCF_040648315.1 Pseudonocardia sp. NPDC049154 | reverse complement strand
TGCTCCCGCTGGAACGCGGCGCCCTGGTCGACCCCGGCCGCGCGCAGCGCGGCCGGGGTCTGGTAGCCGCGCACCAGGATCAACGCCGAGCGGGTGGTGTAGTCGAAGGCCTGTTCCAGGCCGGGGAAGATCGAGCCGAGCAGTTCGCGGAGCCGGTTGACCCCGCGCACCCGGTCGGCCATCAGGTCCTCGCGGCGCGCGGTGAGGACCTGCAGGTCCCCGACGATCTGGTCGGGCACGGCCACCTCGGTCAGGTCGGTGCGCAGCCGGGCGGTCTCGGCGATGGTACGGGCGTCGCGGGCGTCGGTCTTGGCTTCCCCGGGGTAGGCGCCGGACATCCGGTTGACCAGCCGGCCCGGCACCGAGCGCAGCGGCCGGCCGGTGGCCGCCAGCAGTGCGATCAGCAGAGCGGCCGACCCGGAGGTCATGTCCACCGCCCACACCACCTGTCCGGCCTGTCCGGCTTTGCTGGTGGTGCGGGTGATCAGGTCCTCGATCGCGGCCTGGGAGTTGGTGACCTTGCGGGAGAACACCGTCGTGCCGTGCTCGTCGACCGCGCAGGCGTGATGGGCTCTTTTCCCGACGTCGATCCCGACCCAGAGTTTCTTGCCCGCCACGTGATGCCGGCTCCTTCTCGTGCCGTTCGACAGCCCGTGGCCGTCCCTGCCTGCAGCTCCGTCAACAGCGACCGTGCGCAGATCTCAATCAGCGGCCAAGGCGTCCGAAACGGCGAGGTGAAACTCCTCCGAAGCCACCACATGGCAAGAACCCATGAGCCACACCCCGCCGTCAAGGGCGTCCGGAACACCTCATCCCGAACATCAACAACCTTACGGAGAACCCATGAGCGGCACGGCCCCCATCCCACCCATCACCGGCACGGTCTCATTGGCTGTCCCGGTGGAGCGAGCCTTCGAGGTGTTCACCGCCTCGATCAACACGTGGTGGCCGCGCCAGTACCACATCGGACAGGCCGACGTCGCTGAAGTCGTGCTCGAGCCCCGCGCCGGCGGGCGCTGGTTCGAGCGCGGCGTCGACGGCAGCGAGTGCGACTGGGGCCGAGTGCTGGTCTGGGAGCCTCCGCACCGGTTGGTGTTCACCTGGCAGATCAACGGCTCCTGGCGGTTCGACCCCGACCCGGACAAGGCCAGCGAGATCGAGGCCCGGTTCACCGCCTCCGGGCCGCAGGAGAGCGTGGTCGAGGTCGCGCACCGCTACTTCGAACGGCTCGACGGCGGGCAGGCGATCAACGATGCGATCAACGGCGGTGGCGGCTGGGCGCTGCTGCTCGACGGGTTCGCCAAGACCGTCGCCGAGCAGGGCTGAGGTTCTCGATGCACACCGTGGACACGATGGCGATGGCCCGCGAGGAGCGCGGCGAACTGGTCGACCTGCTCGTCACGCTCACCCCGGAGCAGTGGGAGGCCCCGACGCTGTGCAGCGAGTGGTGCGTCCGCGAGGTGGTGGCGCACATGTTCAGCTACGACGAGCTCAGCCGTCGCCAGCTGGTGGGACGGTTCCTGCGCGGCGGACCGCGACGGGCGAACGAGATCGGGGTCGCCGCCTACGCCGGCCGCAGCCCGGACGAGCTGATCGCCCTGGCGAAGAACAACCTGCAGCCCCGGGGGCTGACCGCCGGCTTCGGCGGCCGGATCGCGCTGACCGACGGGATGATCCACCAGCAGGACATCCGGCGTCCCCTCGGCCTGCCCCGCTCCATCCCTGCCGACCGGCTCGACGTCGCCCTCGACTACGCCAGGACCGCCCCGCCGATCAGGGCGAGGAAGCGCATCCGCGGGCTGACCCTGACCGCGACCGATCTCGACTGGACCACCGGCGAGGGACCGGAGGTCACGGGGCCGGGCGAGGCGCTGCTCATGGCGCTCGCCGGCCGCCCGGGCATCACGCCCGAGTTGTCCGGGCCCGGGCTCCCCCAACTCGCCAGGCGCATCGGCGACTGACGGCACTCTGCTCATCTGCGGCGACGGTCGCTGCGCATGGCCAGCCGGCTCCACACTGCGGAGGCGGCGGTGAGTGCCGCGGCGACGAGGACGGCGGCCTCGAGGGAGGCCAGGGCGGCGGTGACGCCGCCGACGAGCGCGCCCACGGCATAGCCGACGTCGCGCCAGAAGCGGTAGCCGCCGAGGGCGGCCGCTCGGGCGGTCGGGTGGACGCCGTCGCTGATCGCGGCGAGCAAGGCGGGATAGACGAGCGCGGTGCCGACACCGAGCAGGAACGACCCGATCATCCCGGCGAGGAAGGCCTGGGACAGTCCGAGCACGATGATCAGCAGCCCGACGGCCTGGGTCGCCATCCCGGCGACGACGGGGATCTTGCGACCGATCCGGTCGGCGAGATGCCCGGTACCCAGCATGCCGACGGCCCACATGAACGGATAGAGGGCCTTGATGACGCCGACCCCGCCGATCGAGACGCCGGCCTGAACGAGCAGTACGGGGAGCAGGACCCAGGTCAGGCCGTCGTTGAGGTTGTTGACCAGGCCGGCCTGGCTGATCGAGGTCAGGTTCCGGTCGCGCCAGGTGAGCTCGGCGAACATCGTGCCCAGCCCCGGAGCAGCGGTCGCTCCGGACCTGCCGGCGGGGTCCCGCGCGTCGTCACGCCGGTGTGCGTGGTGCTGTTCGGCCTCCAGCCTGGCATGCGCGCTGGTGTCACGGACCAGGGTGACGGTGAGGACGAGCCCGGCGACGGCGTAGGCGGCGCCGAGGAGCTCGGGTGCGGGTTGGAGTCCGTAGGCGGTGGCGAGGTAGCCGGTGGCCAGCGCGGTGACGGCGACGCCGAGGTAGCCGGCGGTCTCGTTGATCCCGAGGGCCAGGCCGCGGCGGGTCGGCCCGACGAGGTCGATCTTCATGTTGACCGTCATCGACCAGGTGAGGCCCTGGTTGACGCCGAGCAGAACGTTCGCGGCGATCACCCACCACCAGTTCGGGGCGTAGGCGAGCAGGAAGGGCACCGGCAGGCCGACGATCCATCCGGCGACGAGGACCCCCTTGCGGGTGTAGCGGCCGACGACCGCGCCGCCGACGAGGTTGGTCACCGCCTTCGTCACGCCGAAGGCCATGACGAACAGGGCGACGGTGAGGTCGCCGAGCCCGAAGATCTGTACCCCCACCAGTGGGGTGATCGTGCGTTCGAGGCCGACCATGCCGCCGACGAGCAGGTTGACCAGGGCGAGCAGCGTGAACTGCCCGAGGTTCTCGCGCAGTCCGAGCCGGACGGGCAGGGCCCTCGCGGACGCGCACATCACCGTTCGTCGGTGACGGTTCCGCCATCGGGGCCGGTGACCAGGTCCCGCCCGCCGGCGTCGGCCCAGTCCTGCGGACCGCCGACGACGACGGCGAGATCCTGGCGTCCGGCGCACTCGAGGAGACTCGCCGCGGTGGCGGCGCGTTCGCCGTGCCCGCACATGAACGCAGTCGGGACAGGAACGAGTCCAGCGGCTCGGCCCGTCAGTGAACCGAGCTCGACGTGGCCGGCGCTCGGCAGGTGGCCGGCGAGGTACTCGGAGGTCTGACGGACGTCGAGGACGCGCAGGGCCCCGGGGTCGAGCTGCTCCGAGCGCAGCACGCGGATGACCGCGGTGTCGTACCCGGCAGCGATCCAGGCGTCGAGTCCTCCGGCAAGCTCCCCGACGATTCGTTCCACGCCGATGTTGAGGGCGGGCCAGGCGATGTCGGCCGGGTCCTGGTCCGGGTTGCGGACGACGACGATGTCCCTGCCGGGGGGAACGACCCAGCCCAGCCAGGTGGCGAACTGGGCGCGGAGCGCGTTGGACAGGGAGCCCGGGATGTGTGCCGCGGCGTACTGGGTGACCGGGCGGACGTCGACGAGCGTCGCGCCCTCCGCGCGCCGGCGCCGGACCGCCGACGCCGACAGTGCGGTGAGGGTGCCGGCGCGCTCCGTGTCGAGCACGGCCGGGCCCTGCCGGTTGATCGCGCCCAGCCGGCGGAAGTACGCGGGGTAGCTGCCCAGAGACCCGAGCAGGGCCTCGACGAAGTCTTGCTCCTCGTTCAGGCGGAGCAGCGGGTTCGTGGCCAGCTCCCGGCCGATCGTGGAGGTGCGGTGCGCCCCCGGCGGGGCCGAGCAGAACGATCCGGCGCCGTGGGTGGGCCACACGGCCGTCGCCGCGGGCAGGGCGGCGAGCCGACGCAGCGACGCGAACTGGGCGCGGGCCAGCTCGTCGGTGCGGGCCGGGCCGAGCAGATCGGGTCGCGCGGCCGAGCCGACGATCAGCGACCCGCCGGTGAACACGCCGGCCGGAGAGGCGCCGTCGGAGATCAGGAAGGACACGTGCTCGTCCGTGTGCCCCGGGGTGGCCAGCGCGGTCAGCCGCAGCCCACCGAGGTCGACCTCGTCGCCGTCGTGCAGCCCGCGGTGCGGGAACCGCCGGGCACCGGCGGCCGAGGCCAGCACCGTCGCCCGCTCGTCGTGCGCGAGCTGCACCGCGCCGGAGAGGAAGTCGGCGTGCAGGTGGGTGTCGGCGGCGAACCGGATCCGCAGCCCCTCCGCGCGAGCCCGGGCGTGCACCGCGCGCAGGTCCCGCGGCGGGTCGACCACCAGCGCCGACCCGTCGCCCAGGTCGAGCAGGTAGCTGGAGTTGCCCAGCCCCTCGTCGACCACCGCGTGCACTCGCACGTTGTCAGGCGCGACCATCGCTTCTCACCGTCCCGAGACTGGGCTGGCTCTCTTCGACACAGCGGCAGGAGCACGTGATGCTACGGTATTCCATGGATTTATGGAGGAGTTGAGGGCGGTGGCGGACGAGACGGCGAAGGGTGCGCTGTTCGCGCAGCTGGCCCGGGTCGGGAAGGCGCTGGGCAACGGCAAGCGCCTGGAGCTGCTGGACCTGCTCGCGCAGGGTCCCCGCAGCGTCGCCGAGCTCGCCGCGACCGCACGGTTGGGCCTGACGACGGCCTCGGCGCACCTGCAGGCGCTCAAGAACGCCGGGCTGGTGCGGACGACCCGACACGGCACGACGATCGAGTACGCCCTGGCCGGGGACGACGTCGCCGAGCTGTGGCTGCGGCTGCGCGAGGTGGCCGGCGCCCACATCGCCGACGTCGGACCCGCCGCACAGGCCTACCTCGGACCCGACGACACGGAGGAGATCACCCGCGAGGAGCTGCTGCGTCGCGTCACCGACGGGCGGGCCGTGGTCCTCGACGTGCGACCCGGGCCGGAGTTCGCCGCCGGGCACATCCCGGGCGCGATCTCGATCCCGATCGACCAGCTCGCCGCCCGGCTCGAGGAGATCCCCGTCGACCAGGAGATCGTCGCCTACTGCCGCGGCGCCCTGTGCGTGTTCTCCCACGACGCGGTCCGACTGCTCGCCGCCCACGGCCGGCCTGCGGTGCGCCTGACCGACGGCTTCCTGGAATGGCGCCTGTCCGGTCGGCCCGTCGCCGGCCAGGCCGGTCGATGACCGACCAGCACGCCGACGATCCGGCGCAGGACCGGGAACCCGGCTCGGCAGCGGAGCTCACCGAGCCGCCGGAGCAGCGTCGCATCCTCCGGACGCTCGTCCTGGCACAGGTCCTCAGCGGTGCCGGGCTCGCCGCCGGGATCACCGTCGGCGCCCTGCTGGCCCAGGACATGCTCGACACCACCAGCCTGGCCGGGGTGCCCATCGCACTGTTCACCGTCGGCTCGGCCGCGGCCGCCGCCGGGGTGGGTCGGCTCTCGCAACGCTTCGGCCGCCGGCCCGGCCTGACCACCGGGTACGCGGCCGGCGCCGCGGGCAGCGCCGGCGTCGTCCTCGCCGCCGTCACCGACAGCGTCCCACTGCTGTTCGCAGCGATGGTCGTCTACGGCTCCGGCACCGCGACCAACCTGCAGGCCCGCTACACCGGGGCCGATCTCGCCGCTCCGGCCCGCCGCGGCCGCGCGGTCAGCACCGTCCTGGTGGCGACCACCCTCGGCGGGGTGCTCGGCCCGAACCTCGTCTCCCCGATGGGGCGGCTCGCCGCGGCCTGGGGCATCCCGCCGCTGGCCGGCCCGTTCCTGCTCTCCGGCGCCGCCTACCTCCTCGCCGCACTCGTCCTCGGTCTGCTGCTGCGCCCCGATCCGCTCCGTCTTGCCCGCGAACGCGCGGCCGTCGTCACGATCGGCGACACGCTCGGGCAGGGCGCCGGGTCGACCACGACGGCCCCCACGGGAGAACGCGCCGCAGGAGGGTCGGGCGGCGTCGCGCTGGGCGCCTCGATCATGGTGCTCACGCAACTCGTGATGGTCGCGATCATGACCATGACCCCGGTGCACATGGCCGCTCACGGCCATGGCGTCGGCGCGGCCGGGGCCGTCATCGCCGTGCACGTCGCCGCGATGTACCTGCCCTCTCCACTGAGCGGCTGGCTCGTCGACCGGTACGGCCGCATCGTCGTCGCCGCCCTGTCCGGGGTCACCCTGCTCGCCGCCGGCGTCCTCGCCGCCACCGCACCCACCGACTCGGTCGTCCTGCTCACCGTCGCGCTCGCCCTGCTCGGCCTGGGTTGGAACGTCGGGCTGCTCAGCGGCACCGCGATCATCACCGATTCCGTGCCCCTCGAGCGCCGCGCCACCACGCAGGGGAGCGTCGACGTCGGCGTCGCCCTCGCCGGAGCCGGTGGCGGGCTTGCTTCCGGCGTCGTCGTCGCCGTGGCCGGCTTCCCGGCCCTCGCCGTCGCCGGCGGGGTCGTCGCCCTGGCAATCATCCCGATCATCGCCGCCACCGCACGCCCAACCCGCCGCTCCATCGCAGACCCGGCAGCCGAGCCGACGCCCTGACCTCCCGCCTTCGAGACCGTGCCGATCCGCGAGCCCGAGGCCGCCGCGCTCCGGCCGTGCGGGGAGACCTCGGAGCGCAGGCCGCGGCATCGTGAGGCCGACACGCGTTGTCGGATCCGGGGTGTGCGCCTCGTCGACGGGGTGCAGCACGGCGCCGAGTTCGTCGCTGACGGCTCGCGGGGCGGCAGCGTCTGCCCGACCACGCGCAGCTGCCCCCTGCCGAGCGGCTTCCACGAACGCACGCTGGCCCACGTCGTCCTACTCACCCAGCACCTCCTCCAGGACGGTCTCGCGGGTGCGGCCGAGGAGGTCGAGGAGGTCGAGGAGGTCGAGGTGCTCGCCCAGCAGGCGGTCCACTATCGCATCCGCCGGTGAACAGGGCCGAAGATCGATGTGAACGCTCTGGGCGGAGTGAGCGGGCCCACCACCGACAACCCGGCCCGGCCCCCAGGCGGTCGACGGCCGTGACGCAGTGCGGCGAGCCATCGGACGCAGGACTGCGCGACGACGAGAACATCCCACTGACCAACCCCACGCTCGCGCCCTACTTCCAGGACGTCTACGACCACGTGCTGGGAGCCGCGGAGACCGTCGACAGCACGCGCGACCACGTGGCCAGCATCCTCGAGAGCAACCTCAACGAGCAGGGCAACGAGCTCATCGTCATCACCCGCAAGCTCGCCGCCTGGGCCGCGATCATCGCCGTCCCCACCGCGATCACCGGCTGGTACGGACAGAACGTCCCCTACCCGGGCTTCGAACAGCCCTGGGGCTTCGTCACGAGCACCGTGCTCATCCTCGTCCTCGGCGGGCTGCTCTACTTCGGACTGCGCCGCAATGGCTGGCTCTAGCCACTCGCCGCCCGGTGAGCGACCCGGTCGCGGGTCGGCCATCGCTCCCGATGGAGGTCATGCGCAGCGACAGTCCGTCGGTCGGTTGTAGTCCATCGGCACGCCGCGCGCGTCGAGGGTGAGCCGGCAGCACCGGTCGAGCAGCTCGGCGAGGCGGCGCCGGCCGCGCTGCACCCGCGACTTCATCCCGGACACCGACACGCCCTCGCGCCGGGCCGCGTCGGTCTGGGTCAGCCCGTCGAGGTCGGACAGCTCCAGGGCCCGGCGCTGCTCGGCAGGCAGGCGCTCGAGCAGCGGACGCATGCAGACGGCGAGCTCGGCGAGCGCGGACGGCGGCTCGTCCTCGGCGCTGACGGCGCTCTCGGGCATGTCGTCGAGCAGGACACCCCCGCGGCGCGCCCGCTCGCGGTCGGCGCGGCGGTACTCGTCGATGACGGCGTTGCGCGTGATCCGGTAGACCCACCGCGTGAGGTGTTCGTGGTCCTCGACGCGGTCGAGGTTGCGGTGGATGCGCAGCATGATCTCGCCGAGCACGTCGTCGGCGCGCTCGGGGTCGGTGATCCGGCGCCTGACGAACGTCTGCAGCTGCGCGCCGAACTCCCGCCAGACCTGCTCGGTGGTCGGGTCGTTCGTGCTGTAGCGGGTGTCGTCGGCGGTCGCGGTCATCTCGGTGCCCCTGGTCGGAGGTCGGCCCATGGTTACGTCTGACTGACGGCGGACCCGGCGGAAGGACGCACCCGAACCGCCTGAGGGACGACCTCTTTTCTGGGTAGGTCAGCGCGTGGCAGCCGACGCAGGGTCGCCGCTCGGGCGCAGCCGCCGGTTCACACGCCCTGCAGTCGGATCTGCCCGAAGGCGACGGCGTGGCGCACGCCGACCGCCGGGCCGGCACGGCGGTCAGTGCGCGGACGAAACCAGTCATGCCCGTACCTATGTCGACTCCTGGCCAGGGACGCAGCCGGCGCGCGGTGCGGTAGGCGCTGCACCCCCGCGAGGCGTGTGACTCGGCTGCGTCCGTTCGTCATGTCCGACGTCAGTGAGGGCGACACACCAATCCCTTCCCGGAAGGAGCCCACGATGGCCACCACGCGAGTCCAACTGGCCCTCGACGTCGACGACATCGACGAGGCGACGGCGTTCTACACCCGGCTGTTCGGGGTCGCCCCGCACAAGCGGCGCGACGGCTACACCAACTTCGTGATCGCCGATCCGCCGCTGAAGCTGGTCCTGATCGAGAACCCCGGCGCCGGTGGCGGGCTCAACCACCTCGGTGTCGAGGCGGAGACCTCCGCGCAGGTCGACGGGGCGCTGGCACGGTTCGTCGAGGCCGGGTTGCAGACGCGGGTCGCCCAGCAGGATGTGTGCTGCAACGCCGAGCAGCACAAGGTGTTCGTCACCGCGCCGGACGTGCCGTTGGGCTTCTGGGAGTTCTACGCCGTCACCGACGACAACCCGGCCAACCCCGAGGGTGCGTCCACCTCGGTGTGCGAGCTGAGCTGCGCGGCGGGCGGCGGCGAGCAGGTCAGCTGCTGCGGCTGACCCGTCGGACGCGGCCGGGACGGGGCGGCTGCCGGGGGGCCGTGGGGCTAGTCGCAGCCGCAGCCGCAGCCGCGATCGGAACCCGACGGGGGCTCGTAGTCCATGGGGACGCCGCGGGCGTCGAGCGTCAGGGTGCAGCACTGCCCGAGCAGCTCGGCGAGCCGGCGCCGACCGCGCTGGACGCGCGACTTCATCCCCGACAGCGACACCCCCTCACGGCGGGCGGCCTCGGCCTGCCCCACACCGTCGAGGTCGATCATCTCCACGGCCCGGCGCTGCTCGCGCGGGAGCCCGCCGAGCAGCGGCCGCAGGCAATGGGCGAGCTCGTCGAGCACGTCGTCGGAGTCGTCGGGCTCCTCGCCGACGCGGTCCTCGGGTGCCGCGACGAGCTGCTCGCGAGCCCGACCGGCCCGCCGGTACTCGTCGATGACCGCGTTGCGCGCAACCCGCGACACCCAGTGCGCGAGGAGCTCCCGGTCGTCGACCGAGCCCAGGTTCTGGTGGATCCGCAGCAGGATCTCGGCGACGAGGTCCTCGGCGCGGCCGGGGTCCGCGATCCGCCGCCCGACGTACGCGCGCAGCTGCGCGACGACCTCGCGCCACATCTGCTCGGTGACGGGCTCGGCCGTCCCCGCACCGCCGGTGGTGGTCATGTCTCCGCCGCTCCTGGCGTCTGCGCCGCGCCCTGCCGAGGACTGACGACGGCAGCGCAGCGAGGACGCAGCCTCTCAGACTTCCCTTTCGGCCGGAAGGAGCTCGCCCACGGCCTTCCGCGTGAGCCCGGCGGCCATCTGGAACCTGCCGCCGGTACGAACGCAGACGAACAGCTCCGACGGCGTCGCGGTGGTCACTGGGCGGCGGCGGGGCTGGTGAGCTCGGCGAGGAGGGCCTTCACGCGGGCGTCGATGTCGTCGCGGATCGGGCGGATCTCCTCGGGGCTCTTGCCGGCGGGGTCGGTGAGCTCCCAGTCGAGGTAGCGCTTGCCGGGGTAGACCGGGCAGGCGTCGCCGCAGCCCATCGAGATGACGACGTCGGCGGCGCGGACGACGTCGTCGGTGAGCGGCTTGGGGAACTCGGTGGACAGGTCCAGCCCGAGCTCGGCCATGACCTCGCGGACGGCCGGGTTGATGGTGTCGGCGGGCGCGGAGCCGGCGGAGCGGACGTGCACGCGGCCCCGGGCGTGGTGGTCGAGCAGGGCGGCGGCCATCTGCGAGCGGCCGGCGTTGTGCACGCAGACGAACAGGACCTCGGGGACGTCGGGCATGAGGACTCCTTCGGACTGGGCGAGCGCGGTGCGGTCAGCGGCTCGCGCGGGCGTGGGCGCCCCACCAACGCCTACGCAGGGCGAGGGACACGTAGACCAGGGCGACGAGCACCGGGACCTCGATCAGCGGGCCCACCACGCCGGCCAGGGCCTGGCCGGAGGTGACGCCGAAGGTCGCGATCGCGACGGCGATGGCGAGCTCGAAGTTGTTGCCCGCGGCAGTGAACGCCAGGGTCGCGGAGCGGTCGTAGCCCAGGCCGACGGCCTTGCCCAGCGCGAGCGAGCCCAGCCACATGATCGCGAAGTAGGCCAGCAGCGGGAGCGCGATGCGGGCGACGTCGAGCGGTCGGGAGGTGATGGCGTCGCCCTGCAGGGCGAACAGGACGACGATGGTGAACAGCAGCCCGTAGAGCGCGAACGGCCCGATCCGCGGGATCAGCTTCTCCTCGTACCAGGCGCGTCCCTTGGCCTTCTCCCCGAAGCGGCGGGTGAGGTAGCCGGCGACCAGCGGGATCCCGAGGAAGATCAGCACGGACCAGGCGATCTGCCAGGCGGAGACGTTCAGGTCGGCCTGGGGCAGCCCGAGCCAGCCGGGCAGCACGGACAGGTAGAACCAGCCGAGCCCGGCGAAGGCGACGACCTGGAAGATCGAGTTGATCGCCACCAGGACGGCGGCGGCCTCGCGGTCGCCGCAGGCCAGGTCGTTCCAGATGATGACCATGGCGATGCATCGGGCGAGCCCGACGATGATCAGCCCGGTGCGGTACTCCGGCAGGTCCGGCAGCAGCAGCCAGGCCAGGGCGAACATCAGCGCCGGGCCGAAGACCCAGTTCAGCACCAGCGAGGTGGTCAGCAGCCGGCGGTCGCCGGTGACGGTGCCGAGCCGGTCGTAGCGGACCTTCGCCAGCACCGGGTACATCATGATCAGCAGGCCGAGGGCGATCGGCAACGAGACGCCGTCGATCGAGATCGCGTCCAACGCCTCGCCCAGGCCGGGGATCAGCCGTCCGGCGCCGAGGCCGACGGCCATCGCGGCGAGGATCCACACGGCCAGGAACCGGTCGAGGGTGGAGAGCTTCGTGACGACGGGTTCATCGGCCTGGCCGGGCCGCCCGGCGGCGGTGTCGGGGGTGGCACTCATGCGGGGAGGTCACTTCCGGTGGGGGTGCAGGTGCTGCGCAGCGGGGAGCGGGCGGGCACGAGGACGATCAGCGACAGCAGGTTCGACACTCATCTATCTTCACTGTCGTCGAAGCAAGCGCACAAGTGGGCGTGCGGTGAACGTCGACCGACATCGAGATGAGCCGGCTCACCCTCCGGCCGCACGGCGTTCGGGGCTGCGAGGCCCGAGGGTGAGCTGACGGCGGTGGAACTCGAAGTGCTGGGTCGGGAAGCGGTAGACGTCGGCGAGAGTCATGTAGTCCCGGAAGAACGGATCCCAGCGGGTCGGGTAGTGCATCCCACGCTCGAGGTCCGCCTCGGACTCGGCGTCGAGCCGCCGGTGCAGCTTCGCCACCGTCCGATCCAGCAGGCGGCTCATCCGAGCCGGCGTCAGCGTCTGCCCGCCCGCCCAGGAGCCCACGAAGTTGACCTGGTCGAACAGCGGCGTGGCGGCGTCCAGCGCGGCTGCGAACCGTCGGCTCGCGCCACGTGGGAGGCGGCCGAACAGGCGGACCAGGTTCCCGAGCGCACGGATGATCACGTAGCCGAGCACCATGTGGAAGAGCAACTGCCGGTTCGACCACCGTGTACCGGCGGACGACGCGCGCAGCTCCTCACCGCCGGCATCGGCGACGAGCCGCACGAAGTCGGCCCGAGCCCGCTCCATCTCCTCGTGGACCGGCTGCCTGTCCATCTCCCGAGGCTCTCCCAGGAGCACGCGGCGCAGTAGGGCCGACCAGCACCCCGATCACCGCGTGTCGTCACCCCCGCAGAACCTCAGCGCTCCGCACGGCGAGCCACTCGGCGCCGATGGCGGCGCAGGACGCCCAGCCCGAACCACACCAACGCTCCCAGCAGCGCGGTGACCAGGGTGAACAACCACAGTGGCCAGGACCAGCTCCAGAAGAGGAACCGCAGCGTGACCGGCGCCGTGTTCTGGATCATGAAAATCAGGAGCAACCCTGCGCCCACGAGGGTCGCGATCACCCCGCCGCTCAACCGTCGCCCACTATGTCCGTCCGCGGCACCGGTCGTGGCGCCGGGCCTCGTCTGCTCGACCATCGCTCTCCCCACTCCGCGCAGCAGCTCGTGTGCCCCTGCAGCGTCGGGAGCAGGGCAGATGGACGTAAGGGCCATAGGTCTCCCGTCCGGCACGACGAGGACGACCGGTGCCGTCACCGCGAGCGCGGTGCACCGCCGTCCAGGACGATCACGTCGTGGTCGCTCCTGCGGGTGCTCACGTCGGCAGCTCGGTCCCGGCCACCTCCGCGGCCATGTAGGTGGCGTACCAGTCCGGCCAGTCCTCGTCGCGCTGCCCGGTGCGCTTCTCGTGCTCACCGTGCGCGGCCTCCGCCCGCCGCAGCGCAGCGGCCAGGTCCGCGGTCGAGGCGAACGCCGTCTCCGTGGCCTCGACCCGACCGGGCAGTCGGGTGGTGACCTCCTGCAGCACCCAGACGTTGCCGTCCGGATCGCTGAACGTGGCCTGCGTGAAGTAGCTGCGCCGCTCCGGATCCAGGCCGTCGACCGGGCCGTCCGGCCCGATGTGGAAGATCGGGCTCACCTCGACACCCGCGGCGGTCAACGCGTCGCGCGTGACCTCGATGTCGGTGACGACCAGGTACTCCTTGCCCGACCCGGGCGCGGCCGCGGTGAGATCCGGGCCGAAGTGCACCGAGCACGCCGAGCCGTGCGGGGTGAGTTGGACGACGCCGGGTGGCGTGCGGTCCACCCGCCACCCGAGGCTGCCGTAGAACTGCTTCGCCCGGTCGACATCGGAGACCGGGAGGACGACGACCTCGAGTTTCATGTCGGTCGTCGCGAGGGTCTCGGTTGCGCCGGCCTTCGTGCTCTGGACATCCGTCGTGCTCATCGCGGCCTCCTCGGTCGTGTGGCGGGCGAGAGAGCGCACGGGCGTGAGGGGGTCGGTCCCCCCTCACGCGCCTGCGGATCTGCGCCCGGCTCCTGACAGCGGCGGCCACCGTCCGCGCCGCCCGCACCCACCGGCTAGGGCCATCGGTCGTGCGCGGGACGGGACGGTTGCTCCTGACGACGTGTCGGCGGCCGGACGGCTCCCGGATACTCGGGTCGACCGGCACCCCTGCCGCGGGGCCTGCCCGGCGAGGAGCGGCACGGACCGGGACTCCGGACTCACCCGCCCGGGCCTCGGGAACGTCCCGGGTGCCCGACTCCGGGGCGTCGGGCACCCCGGTCCCCCCATGCGCCGCAACGCCCCGGAGTCGAGCTACCTGAGTGGAACGACGGGCACGGTCGCGCAATACGAGCTCCGGTGTGACGCGGGTGACAGCGGCGTGAAGGTGCCTACGCAGGTGCTGATCCGGCCCGACCTGCCCCGCAGTCAGCCGATCCTCTCGTACCGCAGGTACACGGTGCCGCCGCGGAAGGCACGCTGCTCGACCAGCCGCAGCCGGAGGTCGGCGCCGAGCGGGAAGTACGGCTTGCCGCCGCCGGTGAAGGCCGGCACCACCCTCGGGCGGAACTCGTCGATCAGGTCCAGCAGTGAGGCGGCCAGACCGGCGCCGCCGACGGCCAGGTCGCCGTCGGTCTCCTTCTTGAGCCGGACCACCTCGTCGACCGCGTCGGCGCGGCGCACCAGGCGGCACCCGGGCGCGACCGACTCCAGCGAGTCGGAGAACACGATCCGCGGCGTCGCGACGTACAGCTGAGCGAACTCCGCCTCCACCTCGCCCCCGTCGGCCCGCTCCGGCGCCGTCCAGAACTCCTCCATGACCTCGTAGAGGCCGCGGCCGAACAGGAACGCCGCCGTGTCGCGGGTCTGCTGGTTGGCGAAGCGGTGCACCTCCTCGTCCGGCTCGGAGAAGCCGATGCCGCCGGTCACGTCCTCGATGTACCCGTCGAGGGAGATGCTCATCGTGTAGCTGAGGGTGCCCATGGGGAAGTAGACCGCACGGCTGACCCGAAATCATCGTCAGCGGGCCTTGACGGGCACGCGATCGCCTTGCCGCCCGGGTGTGCGCGGCGCTAGCGTCGCCGGGCTCTCCTGAGGTCACCACTGGCGCCGACGCGCCAGACGACGAGTGGGGTACTCCTCCGTTGTCCGACGACGAATCGACCGGTCCTCTCGGCTCCTCCGGCGAGCCTGCCGCGGCGCGCGAAGGGACACGGACCGAGGTCCGACCGCTGACGCTCGAGCAGGTCACGACGCTGATCGAGGCCCCCGAACGGTTCCCGCAGCAGTACGGGCTGTCCCTCGCCGACGGCTACCTGGCCTTCCCCGAGGCGCTGGCGTTCACGCGGGACGTGCTCGCGGCCGGCGCCGCGCCCGAGTGGTTCAGCCACCTGATCGTCGACCCCGACGCCGCCGAGGTGGTGGGGCTCGGCGGGTACACCGGCCCGCCGGCCGACGGCGTCGTGGAGATCGGGTACAGCGTGGCCCCCGGTCGCCGCGGCCGCGGGCACGCCACCGCGGCCGCACGGACCTGGATCGCCTCGGCCCGCGCCCACGGGGCGGTCCGGATGATCGCCCACACCCTCGCCGAGGAGGGGCCCTCGACCGCGGTCCTGCGCCGGTGCGGCTTCACCCGGGCCGCGCAGGTGGAGGACCCGGAGGAGGGGCCCGTCTGGCGGTGGGAGCTCCCGCTCGCCGTCGACGACCGGTGATCACCCGCCGCCGGCGTGCCGAGCGGAGCGGGTCGGGCGGGCGCACTCAGGTGGTGCGGGTCGTCGCGGAGGCGAAGCCCAGCCAGGTGTGGCGGTTGTTCCACCAGCACCACCCCACCTTCGGAGCGTTCCGCCTCTCCTTGCCGTCCCGGCCGGTCCCGTTGGAGATCCACACGGCAGGGGTGCGGGCGTCGAACCTCCCGCCGGGCTTGCGCAGGCGGGAGCCGATGGTCATGAAGCAGACGTTGCGCTGCAGCACCTCCGGGTCCTGCAGTACCCACTGCACGCCCTCGGTGAGCAGCAGCGGGGTCCGGCCCGTGCCGGCGAACTCGGTCGCGGCCTCCTCCGGGCTCCGGTTCACCAGGTGGTCGCCGCGGTCCAGGCCCTCCACCAGATGGACCGGCGCGTCCGGGACCTCGACGGTCGGGGCGAAGTCGTCCACGTCCGTCATGTCGGCGACCACGAACCCCGCCTTGTCGCCACGCCGCAGCAAGGGCGTCAGCGCGGAGGGTGTCGCGCCCGCGACGACCAGCAGGCCGGGTCGGTCCGGCAGGGCCTTCACGGCGATCCGGAGTTCCTCGGGGGTGAGCGGCGCGGTGGCGCCGAGGGAGACGAGTCGGTCGACCTGGTCGTGCAGGGACGGCAGCACAGGACCTCCGGGATCGGCAAACGGCACGGGCTCAACGCCCGTCCGGTCCGTCCTGTTCCCAGGACACGAGTCCGGGGTCGGCGTGCTCGCCGGCCCAGGATTCGACGGCCGGGTTCCCTGCGTCGTCGCGCAGCGGACCGAGCGGGCGGGGCGTGCTGAGCGAGTCGCACATGCCCCCACGGACCGGCGATCTCCGCCCGGACGCCCTCCACGAAGGCCGACGACCTGTCAGCCCGATCGCACGCTGCTTGACGACCGGGCCCCGGCAGGCCCGCCCCCTCGACCGGGCCCCCCTACGGAGACCTGCGCAGAGACAGGTCCCCCGCACCGGAGATCGCCCCGATCGCGCTTGCTGTTACAACTAGCTCACCCGCGGTCACGACATCGACCGGGCTGGAGCCGAGCAGGCCGAGCGAGCCGAGGACGCGGAGGCACTGCGCGAGGGGTGCCCAACGCCTAGAGTGCGCCGCGTGAGGACCTCGTGAGCGAGACCGTGGCCGGTGCCCCGACCGGCCCGGACGCCCCCGGTTCGTCCGCCCTCCGTGTGCTCCTCGTCGAGGACGACGACGGCGACGCCTTCCTCGTGGAGGAACTGCTGGCCGAGGTCGGTGAGCTCCCGACCCTGGTCCGCGTCAGCAGCATCGCCGAGGCCACGGGCCTGCTCGGGCACGCGGACTGTGTCCTGCTGGACATGAACCTGCCCGACTCATCCGGGCTGGACGGGCTGGCCCGGCTCCTCGAGATCGAGGACCACCCGGCCGTCGTCGTGCTCACCGGCGACCTCGACGAGACCCGCGGCCGGGCCGCCGTGGCGGCCGGGGCCGAGGACTACCTGATCAAGGGCAAGGTCGACGGGCGGCTGCTCACCCGGGCGGTGCAGTACGCGGTCGAGCGCCGCCGCGCCGACCGGCTCAGCCGCCAGCTGCACGAGGCCCGGGCCCAGGAGCGGGAGAACCGCCGGCTCGGGCGGGGCCTGCTGCCCACCGCGCTGCTGCGGGACCCCGCCGTCTCGGTGACCACCCGCTACCAGCCCGGCGAGAAGCGGCTGCTGCTCGGCGGCGACTTCTACGACGCCATCGAGACGGACGACGGCACCGTCCACGTCATCATCGGCGACGTCAGCGGGCACGGCCCCGACGAGGCCGCCATCGGCGTCAGCCTCCGCATCGCCTGGCGCACACTCATCCTCGCCGGAATGCCCGCCGCGCACGTCCTCCCGATCCTGGACCAGGTCCTGGTCACCGAGCGCCACGACACGATTCTCTTCACCACCGTGGCGATGGTCTCCGTGGCGGCCGACCGCAGTCACGTCGACCTCTACCTCGCCGGGCACCCGCCACCGCTGCTCGTCGACGGCATCACCCCCCGACCCCTGCCCGACCATGCCCTCGGCGTCCCGCTCGGCGTGCGGCTGGGCACGACCTGGCCGTCCGTCCGCGTGCCGTTGCCCGCGGACTGGGCGCTGCTGCTCTACACCGACGGGCTCGTCGAGGCCCGCGACGACGACGGGGAGGTGCTCTGGACCGACGGCCTGCTCGACCTGCTCGGGAGCCGGCTCCGCGCCACCGGCCCGACCTGGGACGCCGAACCGGACCGACTGCTCGACGCGCTCCTGGCCGCGGTCGACCACCGAGCGCCGCTGCGCGGCGACGATCTCGCCGTCGCGCTGATCACCCACACCGCGGCCGAGGCGAGGCAGCGGGCGGAGTGGGCGTACGACCCCACCGCCGGAGCCAGCGTCCGCGTCCGCCGGGACCTCCTCGCCTTCCTGGGCGATCGGGAGGTCGACGACGACACGACCGACGACGCCCTGTTGGTCGCCAGCGAGCTGGCCAGCAATGCCGTCGACCACGCCCGGACCCCCTTCCGCGTGACCGCCACCCTCGACGGGCGCTCGTTGCGGCTGGAGGTGACCGACGGCTCCCCCGGCGAACCCCGGCTGCAGCTCCTCGACGTCCACGCGCCACGCGGACGTGGGCTCCAGATGGTCGACACCCTGGCCACGGAGTGGACCGTCCACCACCACGACACCGGCAAGACCGTCGCCGCCGAGATCGCGATCACGACCGACTGAGCGGCTCCGCCCCCGCACGGTGCGGCCGCGCCGTCGTCAGGGACGAGGTTGTTCTGTCATCCTGTCGGCGATACCCGAGGGAGCCACGTCCCTCGCGGCGAACCGGAGCACACCCAGGAGCACGATGGCAGGCCACGCCGAGGGCGGTCCCGTCCGGGACGCGACCGATCTCGACGGCTGCGCCGACCTCAGCGACCCCGACCGGCTCCGCGCCCTGGAACACACCGGCCTGACCGCCGAACCCGACGAGCGGCTCGACGGCTTCGCCGCATGGGTACGCGAGGCCCTCGACGTCCCCGTCGCGCTCGTCTCGCTCGTTCGGCCCGACTCGCAGATCTTCCCCGGGATGAGCGGGCTCCCCGAACCGTGGGCCGGCAAGCGCTCCACACCGCTGAGCCACTCGTTCTGCCGGCACGTCGTGCTCACCGCCGAACCCCTCGTCGTCCCCGACGCCCGCGACCACCCGCTCGTGCGCGACAACCTCGCGATCCCCGACCTCGGTGTCGTCGCCTACGCCGGCATGCCCCTCACCGACGCCGCCGGCAACGTGCTGGGCTCGCTGTGCGCGATCGACGGCACACCCCGCGCGTGGACCGACACCGAGCTGGCCACCTTGCGGCGCATCGCCGCAGCCTGCGCCACCGAGCTCCGCCTGCGGCTCGCCACCTACGACGCCGGCCGCGAGGAGGTCCGCCGGGACCGGCTCGAGGCCGCCCAGAAGCGCTCGTTCCGCCGCTCGCAGACCCTGCTGCTCGCGTCTCAGGCCTTCACCGACACGACCGACGTGGACGACGTCCTGACCCGCATCCGTGCGCTGGTCCACACCGAGCTGCGCCCCGCCTACGTCGGCGCGGTCGTCCTCGACGAGCAGCACCGCACCGTCCGCCTCGCCGACGACCCGGTCGCCCTCGCCCCCACCCACACCCCCGACCTCGACGCGCACCTCCCGTCCGCCCGGGCCATGCGCGAGGCCGCGATCCTGCACTACCCCGACCGCCGGTCCTTCGACGCCGCGAACCCACCCGCCGCCGCGGCGATCATGCGTCACCTCGGCCTGCACTCGGTGGTCGCCGTCCCGCTCCCGGGTACCGACGGACCCCTCGGCTCGATCGTGCTCGGCTGGGAGATCCCGAACGTCGTCGAGGCCGAGGACCTGCTGACCATCGCCACCATCGGCGGCTACGCCAGCCAGGCCTTGGCCCGGGCGCGCATCCTGCAGCACCGGATGTCCGTGGCCCACGCCCTGCAGAACGCCATGCTCACCTCCCTGCCCACCGTCGACGGACTGCGGATGGTCGCCCGCTACGCACCCGCCGACGCCCGGGAGCACGTCGGCGGGGACTGGTACGACGCCGCAGCGGTCCCCCACCCCGCTCACCCCGGGCGGCCCGCCCTCATCGTGTCCACCGGCGACATCATCGGCCACGACCTCGACGCCGCGATGATCATGGGCCAGGTCCGGTCCATGCTGCGCCAGACCGCCTGGGACCACCCCGCCGACCCGCCCTCGGCCGTCCTGCGCGCCTTCGAGGCCGCCGACCACGGCCTGCACCTCGGCGCCCGGGGCACCGCGGTCCTCGCCCGCCTCGTCGAGACCGCCGCCGGCGCCTGGACCCTGTCCTGGACGAACGCCGGTCACCCGCCCCCGATCCTGCTGCTCCCCGGCGGCACCGCCGACCTGCTCCACGGCCACGACCCCCTGTTCGGCTTCGAGTTCACGGCGGATGCGCCCCGCACCGACCGCCACCGGGAGATCCCGTCCGGCAGCACCCTGTTCCTCTACACCGACGGACTCGTCGAGCACCGCGGCAGCGACCTCGACGTCGGCACGGAAGCTCTGCTGGACCTGCTGCGGCGCAACCACGACCGTCCGGTCGAGGACCTCGTCGACCTGGCCGTCGGCACGCTCGCCCCCGACACACCCGACGACGTCGTCGTGTTCGCGATCCGCTTCGTGTGACCGACGGAGGGGTGTGTCGACAGGAGGTGAGCGAAGCGGGACGGCCCGTCCCGCCCGGCGACCTAGTCCTGGTCCGGGCCTCGTCGCACCCGGCGGCCGTTCAGCCGGCTGAGCACGATGCCGATCGTGTACTCGTCGTGGTCCGGCAGCCAGGGCCGGGGCACGTGGCGGTCGAGGGCGGCGAGCCGATCTGAATCGGTCACCTCGTACGCGTGGCCGACACCGAGGACGCTCCAGCCCGACTGGTCGTCGAAGTCGATGTCGTCGACCTGGAAGGCGAAGACCGCGCCCTTGGACGCGGCCGCAGCCTTCGTCCGGCTGCCGGTGCGGAAGAAGACTTCCTCACCGGCGAGCGTGTACGTGACGGGGTGCGCGGCGGGCAACGCGTTCTCGGTGTAGATCACCCGGCCGACCTCGGCGACCGTGAGCAGGCGCAAGCACTCGGCGCGGCCGATGATCTCGAACCCACACGTCGGTGTGGATGCGAACAGGGGAGTGTCCGGCACGCCGGAGATTCTCGCCTTCGGAGGCCGTACCGGCCTAGGACCTGAGGCCTCACGAAGTCCCGAACCGGTCACGGAGGGCGAGAACGGACGTATCGGTGCCCACGTGCGCCCGCGGCGGGCGCAGGCCGGAGCCTGCCGTGGCCGCTGCCGTCCGCGTGGGTGACACACTCGGGCTCGGCGGGCGCGACGCCGCCCGAGACATGATCGACTCGGGGTGCCGCAAGGCCCAGGAGCACTCCGACACCGTCGCCGACGACCTCCGGACCGCGCGGGAGTGCGGCCGGCAGGACGCCCAGGCCGCCCGCGAGCACGCCGAGGACCGCGGCGAGGACGTCCCCGCGGGTGCCGATCCGGGGGATCACGCCGTGACCGGGCCGGACCGCCGCGCAGCCCCGGCCGGGTGGGACGTACGAGAGCGACCAGCCCGAATACCGGACCCGCTGGCCTGCGCCCGCACCGGCCCACCGCACGGCCCCCGGACAGGGGTGTCCGGGGGCCGCGTCCTGCCTCGGACCGGACGAGTCGCTCGCCACAGCCACCGGAGGGGATGGGATCGGGCGGACCTCCCGACTACCCTCCTCGGTCGTGAGTGATGCCGCGCGCCCCCTGGCGTCCCGGCCCGTACCCCGGACGGTGCGCTCGGCGCGGCGGTGGCTGCGTGCGCTGCACGACGAGCTCGGCGTCGCCGGGCTCGCCGCCGCGGCAGCGCTGCCGGGGCTCGCCGCGGCGGTCGACCAGCACGCGGCCGCGGTGCAGGACGCCACCACGATCGGACTCGAGGCGACCGCCGCCGTCGCGGGCCTGCTGCTCCTCGCCGGCTACGCGCACGGCGTCCTCACCGAGGCGCTCGCACACGGCTGGCACCCGCCGGCCGCCGGTCCGCAGGGCTGGTCGCGAGCCGACTGGACGAGCGTGCGGCTCGCCGCCGTCTGCGCGCTGAGCACCCGACCGGACCGTGTCGGGTCGACCGACCTGCCGCCCTGGCCGCGGACCATCACGCCTCCGTCGACCTGACCTGACCGGGCCGAGGTCGGGTCGATGCCCGGAGGCCGCCCCCTCGGTCGGGGCTCGAGAAGGTCTTAGGGACGTCTACCCGAGAAATCGCTGCTCAAGACGGGGTCGATGACGGCGCGACGGTGCGGGCGGTCGAGACGGTCGAGCTGCTGCCCTCCGTCGGCGTGGTGGTGAGGCGCCGACGGAGCCGGTGCAGGCTCACCTCGGGGTGGGCGGTTCCGGACGTACTGACGGTGGACCACCGCTCGCACGAGGCGAGGAAATCGCGCGCCGGCGGACGTCCCTGATCGGCGAGCCAGACCTCGCCCGAGCCGAGGACGAGCCGGGGCAGCAGCGCACCGAGGGCGTCCAGTCCGTCGTGGAGGTAGAGCACGTCGGCGGCCAGGACGAGGTCCCACGGGGCCCCCGCGATCGCCGACCACGGATCCGACCAGTCGCACTGCGCCACCTCGAGCCGGAGGCCGTTGCGACGGGCGTTGTGGGCCGCGAAGGCCAGGGCACCGGGCGCATGGTCGGTGGCCAGTACCCGGGCCCCGCCCTGCGCCGCTGCCAGGCTCGGCAGGGCCAGGCCGCAGCCGAGCTCGAGCACACGCGCACCGGTGAGGTTCGCGCGCGCCACCGCGTCCGCGAGCTCGATCCCGCTCGGCCACGGCTGCGCCCAGTACGGCGGCTCCGTCCCACCCCAGCCGAAGTTCTGCTCGTAGATCTGTTCGAGCGCGTCCCGGGGGTGGACGAGCTCGATCCGACCGGTCGTCAGGTCGACGGCGCTGTGGCTGACCCCGACCAGGCCGGAGGGCGCACCGGCTCCGGGGACGTCGCCGTACAGACTGAATCCGCTGCCAGCGGAGGGCATGCAAGCCTCGGATCTCTCGCGGGGTGACCCGCGTTCGGGTGCGGCACCGCAGGGGCCGCTCGTACCGCGCCTCCCGGCGCGGATCGGTCAGACTCGGTAGACGCGGGACGCGACGGGACCGGACTCCGACTCGTGGAGGTCGAACTCCACGCGGTCGCTCGCGTGCAGGCTCTGGCTCCCTCCGCCGTCGATCTGGGCGCGACGCACGGGGACCTCCCTGCCGTCGTCGAGAACGATGAGGCCGGTGCCCCGCTGGGGGTCGAACCACCGGACGATCCCGGTTGCCATGACGAGCTCCTCCGCCCTGGCTGTGACGACTTATCGGGCGACCCGGGCGACGCGCCTCGACAACTGCTGAGGCTCCGACCCTACGCGCCTCCCCCCACCGGTGCGCACCGCGCAGTAGGGTGCACTCGGTCGTTCTGTTTTCGAGGTCCGTGTCTTGCACGCTCACGGAGACACAGCGATGGGCCGCGGCCCCGCCCTCACGGTGACGGCGGGACCCGCCCATCAGGATCGGCCGGGGCTCCGCACACTGCGAAGGGCCCAGGACCTGCTAGGAGCAGTGACATGCCACAGGGCACCGTGAAGTGGTTCAACAGCGAGAAGGGCTTCGGCTTCATCGAGCAGGACGGCGGCGGCGCAGACGTCTTCGTCCACTACTCCGAGATCGACAGCACCGGCTACCGCAGCCTCGACGAGGGTCAGCGGGTGGAGTTCGAGATCGGCCAGGGCAAGAAGGGCCCGCAGGCCAACGGCGTCCGCGTCATCTGAGATCAGCCCCCCGGCCGACCGGCAGCAGATCGCCACCGGTCGGCCGGAGCCCCCCGCCGGGCTTCCGACCCGCGCCGACCGCCCAGCCTGCGACGCTGTCGACTGTGCTGATGTGGCACACCGGAGCGGTGGTGGCGCCCGTGCCCCAGAACCTCCGCGGCCCCTCCACGACCTCGCCCGTCACCGGCTCGCGCTCACACGTCCCAGGTGACCGGGAGGCTCTTGACGCCGTGGATGTCCGCGGTCTCCGGGCGCAGGCCGACCTCGTCGGCCGGCACGGCCAGGCGCAACGTCGGGAAGCGGTCGAACAGCGCGGGGAACGCGACCCGCATCTCGACGCGGGCCAGCTGCTGGCCCAGGCACTGGTGGATCCCGTGGCCGAAGGCCAGGTGCGCGCCGTCCTGCCGCCGGAGGTCGAGCACATGGGGATCGGGGAAGCGCTCGGGGTCACGGTTGGCGGTGCTGTACGAGGCGATCACGGTGGTCCCGGCCGCGATGGTCCGGCCACCCAGCTCGACGTCCTCCAGCGCCGTCCGCATGAACGTCTTGGCCACGCTCAGGTACCGCAGCAGCTCCTCCACGGCCCCGTCGACGAGCGTGCGATCGGCGCGCAGCGCGGCCAGCTGCGCCGGGTTGCGCAGCAGCGCGAAGGTGCCGAGCGCCAGCATGTTCGCGGTGGTGTCGAGCCCGGCCGCCAGCAGGATCAGGCTCACCCCCTTCAGCTCCTCGTCGGTCAGGTCGCTGTCGGTGAGGTCGCTGAGCAGGTCGTCGGTCGGGCTGGCGCGCTTGGCGGCCACCAGCTCCGCGAGGTACTCCTGGGTCGCGGTGTAGGCCGCGATCAGCTCCTCGTCGCTCGCCTCCCCGCTCATGAACGACCCGACCTGCTCCTGGAAGGAGTCCCGGTCCTCGTACGGCACCCCCAGCAGCTCGCAGATCACGATCGCGGGGACGGGCGTGGCGAACGCGCTCACCAGGTCCGTCGGCGGCCCGGCCTTCTCCATCGCGTCCAGGTGGTCGGCGGTGATCTGCTCGACGCGCTCGGTGAGCAGCCGCATCCGCCGCACGGTGAACCTGCCCACCAGCGGTTTCCGGTAGCGCCCGTGCTGCGGCTCGTCCATGAGGAGGAACTCGCCGGGCGGCGCCGGAGGGATGTCCATGCCGGTGACGTCGATCAGCGGGTGGCGCATGAGCTCCTTGCGCGAGCTGAACCGCGGGTCGGCCAGGACCGCCCTGACCAGGTCGAATCCGGTGACCAGCCAGCCGGGCTCCCCGCCGGGGAAGGTGTAGCGGCTGATCGGGCCGTGCTCGCGGGCCCGGATCAGCTCCGGGGGCGGGTCGAAGGGACAGCCGGCCGGACGGGTGGTCGGGAACGTCGTGAGGGTGTGGTCCACGGTCATTGCTCTCCTCGGCCTGACCTGTGCGGGAGCTCGGCACTCGCCGCGTCGGAGGCGAGCGTCGGACCTGCCGGTTTCACGGCCCCTTCATCACCCCTGCACCGGCTCGACCGTCACTGCCGAGGGACTCCGCGCCCGGGATCGCGTGATGGACGCGTACCCGGCGACTTCGTAGCGTCGGACGCATGGCGGCCGACACCACCGCGAACCTGATCCACTACCTGGGGTACGCCTCTTCGGCCCCGGGATCGTCGACCACGCCCGGGGCAGCCGGGTGGTCACCGAGGACGGGCGTGAGCTCCTCGACTTCACCTCCGGGCAGATGAGCGCGATCCTCGGCCACTCCCACCCGGAGATCGTCGCCACCGTCCGTGAGCAGGTCGGCAGGCTCGACCACCTCTACAGCGGCATGCTCAGCCGCCCGGTCCTCGACCTCGCCCGGCGGCTGGCGGACACGCTGCCCGCGCCGGCAGCCTCGCCGCCTGCCTCGTCGAGCCCGTCCGCAGCTCGGGCGGGGTCGTCGACCTCCCACCCGGCTACCTCGCGGCGCTGCGCGACAAGTGCCACGAGCGAGGCATGCTGCTGATCCTCGACGAGGCCCAGACCGGCCTGTGCCGCACCGGCGACTGGTACGCCTTCCAGCGTGACGGCGTGGTCCCCGACATCCTCACCCTGTCCAAGACCCTCGGCGCCGGGCTGCCGCTGTCCGCGGTGCTGACCAGCGCCGAGCTCGAGGAGCGCGCCCACGAGCGCGGCTTCCTCTTCCTCACCACGCACGGCAACGACCCGCTGCCCGCCGCCGTCGGGAACACGGTGCTCGACGTGCTCGTCCGGGACCGGCTCGACCTGCGCGCCTGCGAGCTCGGGGACCGCCTGCGCCGCGGGTTGGACGAGCTGGCGTCCCGGCACAAGGTGATCGGCGACGTGCGCGGACGGGTCTCCTCGTCGGGCTGGAGCTGGTCGACGACGAGGTCTGGGGCGACGCCGACCGGCTCGGGACCGCGGTCACCCGCCGGTGCGCCGAGCTCGGCCTGCACATGAACATCGTCCAGCTCCCGGGCATGGGCGGTACCTTCCGCATCGCCCCGCCGTTGACCTGCGCCGAGGCCGAGATCGACCGGGGCGTGGAGATCCTCGACGCCGCGCTGACCGACGCGAGGAACGGGGATGTCGGACGGAGGTCGAGCTAGGGGATCGCGGTCGCCGGCTCAGTGGCCGGGCTCCTGGCCGGCGAACATCGCGATCAGGCCGTGCGGGGCGTCGTCGCCGAACATGAGCTCCTCGAGCTCGGTGCCCTCGGCGGCCGCTTCGGCGCCGCGCGGGAACAGGGCCTGCTCGTACTCGGCGAGGGCGGCCTCGACGGACGGCGGCGACGACGGCGTCCGTCCTCGGCGCCGCCGGCGCCCGGCGTGACCCTGGTCGTGGGCGTGCGACAGGTTCACCTGTCCCGAGGGATACGGCATCGTGGTCGGACGACGAGCGTGCCCACTCGATCGGGCACCTCGGTGGTGCCGGCCTGCCGGCGGCGCCCCGCGCCGGAGCCCTGCCCGGCCACGGGAAGGTGGAGACCATGGACGACGTCGTCGTGCTGACCGTCGTGTCCAGCCGCTCCGAGGCGGACCTGCTCGTCGGACTGCTGCGCAGCGGCGGACTGTGGGCCGCCGTGTCGGCCGACGACGCCGGGGGCCAGGAACCCCAGCTCCAGCTCCAGGGGGTCCGCGTGCTCGTCGCCGCCTCCGAGGAGGGCCCGGCCCGACAGCTCCTGGCGGCCACCGCCACTCCGGACGAGGACCCGGACGTACCGGGCGATCCCCAGCGCTCCCCACACCGCTAACGAGGCGCTCCTCCGCCCCCGGAGGAAACACGACCGACACATCCGGAGACGCTGTCCGTCACAACCACGCTGTTTCCTCCTATGCGACTCAGATTCACGACACGAGACCTCGTCTCGTGCCACCGCGCGAGGAGCCGCGATGGACGCAGCAAGTACGGCGTGGATCCTGGCCGCCACCATGGGCGTGAGCCTCATGGTCCCCGGGCTGGCCCTGTTCTACGGCGGCATGGTGGGGGCGCGCAGCATCCTCAACGTCGTCATGATGACCTTCGGCGCGGTCGCGGTGACCGCGTTCGTCTGGACGCTGTTCGGCTACTCCGCCGTCTTCGGGAACTCCTACGGCGGCGCCGGCCTGCTCGGTGACGTCACCGCGCCCTCGGCGTCCAGGCCGTCGCGGTGGCCGCCGTGCTCGCCTACTCCTTCACCGTGACGTGGGTGATCGCGAAGGTCGTCGACCTCACCCTGGGGCTGCGCCTCTCGCGCGAGGTGGAGACCGAGGGCGTCGACATCCGCGTGCACGGCGAGCAGGCCTACGACCTCGACGGCCACGTGCACGCCCCGGCCGCGGACCTCGCCACCCGCGAGCACGAGGTCGTCGCCTCCGCCGAGGCCGCCCTCGCCACCGACGGGCCTGCCCCGGCCCGCGACTGACCCCCGACACCGACGAAGGGACACGGCATGACCACCGTCGACGGCACGTTCGTCCTCACCGACCAGGCCACCGGCCAGGTCGTGGAGGCCCGCAAGGGTGACGTGCTGTTCTTCCCGAAGGGCACGACGGTGAAGTTTCGAGACCCCGGACCGGGCACTCGGCTTCTCCGCGGGCCACCGCAGCTTCGCGCCCTGACCTGCCCTCCCCGCGCCGCTTCCCCCTCGAGAGGAGAACGGACCCATGGGTTCCGCGCACACCAGCGTCCCGCGCTGGCCGACCTCCGACCCGGGCCTCGACCGGACCGGGCGGAGCTACGCGATCCTGTCGTTCGGCCCGGACGCCCGGCCGACGGCCGAGGGGTGGCACCGCCAGGTCGCCGACCTCGATCGTCCGGTGTGGGCGTGGCACGGCGACTCGGCCGACGAGGTCCTGGCCGAGCTCGCCGAACGGGTGGAGGCGGCGCGGGTGGGCTGGCGGCTGATGCTCGCCGGCCCGCAGGCCGACGTGCTCGCCGCCCGGGCCGTGGCGACCCGCGGCGGCCTGCTCGACGCGGAGATCACCCTCGTGGTCACCGACGACCGGCACCGACGCGTGTGGTGCTCGCACTGCGACACCACCACGCTCGCCGAGGTCGCCACCGGGGACGTGACCGGCTGCTCCGGTTGCGGCCGCTCGCTGCTGGTCTACCACCACGTGTCCCGCCGCAACGCCGCCTACCTGGGGTTCATGGTCGACGCCGAGGAGGCCGTGTGACCACCCTGGCCTTGATCGTCGGCCACAGCGAGGAGATCGCTCCCGGCATCCGGGAGATAGCCTTCCGCCGCCCCTGCGGTGGCGTGCTGCCGGCCCACCCGGCCGGCAGCCACGTCGTCGTCGAGTGCGGCGAGGGGCGGCGCAACGCCTACTCGCTCACCAACCCGGGCGCCGAGCCCCGGGAGTACCGGATCGCGGTGCTGCACAGGCCCGACGGCGCGGGCGGCTCGGCCCACATGCACTCGCTGCGGGTCGGCGACACCGTCACGGTGTCCCGCCCGCGCAGCGCCTTCGCCCCGGTCGGCACCGCCCGCCGGCACCTGCTCGTCGCCGGCGGGATCGGGATCACCCCGATGCTGGCGCACGCCCGCGACGCGGTGCGCTGGGGCCGGGACGTCGAACTGGTCTACGTGCACCGCCCCGGCAGCGCGGCCTTCGGCGACGAGCTGGCCGCGCTGCTGGGCGACCGCCTGGCCGAGACGACCGACGAGGACGAGTTCGGGCGCCTGCTCGACAAGGCCCTCACCGGCCAGCCGATCGGCACGCACCTCTACGTCTGCGGGCCGGGTCCGCTCATGGACCGCGTGCTCGCCGACGCCGCCGCAGCCGGATGGCCACCGGAGCGGCTGCACCTCGAGCGTTTCGTGCCCGCCGCCCTGGACCCGGGCCGCGAGTTCGTGGCCCGGCTGGCCCGGTCCGGCCGCGACGTCGTCGTCCCCTCCGGCCGGAGCCTGCTCGACGCCCTCCACGGGGCCGGGGTGGCCGTGCCGAACATGTGCCGGCAGGGCGTGTGCGGTGAGTGCAAGGTGCCCGTTCTGGCCGGCGCGCCGCTGCACCGCGACGAGTACCTCTCCGATGCGGAACGCAGCACCGCGGTCATGTGCTGCGTGTCCCGCAGCGAGACCGAGACCCTGGAGATCGACCTGTGACCCTGTCCGTCAGTCCACGGCTCGCGACCTTCCCGTTCCCCTTCCGCGCCGACAGCTACCGGTACTCGACCAACGTCGAGCCCGCCCGGGTCCCGGTGGAGACCGAGGCCGGGAGCTGGGGCGCGGGGATCCTGCACCTCGACGAGGACTACACCGGCGAGCTGGCGGAACGACGTCGGATCCTGGCGGTGGACCCGTCCCGCCTGCAGGTCCTGCCGCACATGCGCCCGGCGGCCTGGGACGCGCTCCTGACCGTGCTGCGCGAGCTGCACGCGCAGCACCCCGAGTCGATGTCGCTCGAGCAGGACGGTCCGACCTTCGTCTGGCGCAACTCCCTGCTCGGCGTCGAGCAACGCTTCACCGAGGGCGCGGACGACCACCTGCCCGGTGGCCCGCTGGGCTTCCTCGGCAGCCAGATCCAGGACGACGTCGTGCTGCTCGACCAGCGCGAGGGCTCGCTGTGGGCCGACGCGGGCGTCGTCACCTTCGCAGCGGACTGGTCGCTGGGCTTCGACGTCGGCATGCGCTTCCTCGAGGTCCACGGCCCGGTCCCGCGCATCCACGAGGAAGGGATCATCTCGCGGGCCGAACGCTTCCTCATGCGCCTGCAGCCCGGCGAGGAGTACCGCCGCACGAACTGGAGCATGTCCGTCGACCGCCGGCTGGACCAGTCGACCGAGGTCTACCCCGAGTGGGGACCGGACCGGCGGGCGATCGTCGACGCCGGGCCCGCCGAGCTCGCGCGGCGCCTGCACCTGCGCGTGGAGGTGCAGCACCTGATCCGGCTCGGCGCCTCCGGCGCGATCATGTTCCTGATCCGCACCTACCTCGTCCCGCTCGACGAGCTCGCGCTGGTTCCCGCCTGGCGGGCGCGGTTCGGTCGCGTCCTGGCCGAGCTGCCCGAGGACATGGCCGACTACAAGGGCCTCGTCCGCTTCCGCGACGCCGCCGCCCGCTGGCTGCTCGACACCTGACGGCTCGTCGCACCCGCCACACGGCGGCGCGTTCGCAGGTCTTCCAAGTTTCCTCATCAGAGACTATGTTTCTCAGTGCGACACGACGAAGGGACCACCACGATGGCCTCCGACACCTCCACCCTCCCCCGCACCGAGCCCGCCCCGGCAATGGCGGCGGCCCCCGCGACGACACCGTCGCTGGCCGAGCGCGCCCGGGCCGACGGGGTGCGGTTCCTGCTGGCGCTGTTCGTCGACCTGACCGGCAAGCCGTGCGCCAAGCTGGTGCCGGTCGAGGCGGCGGACGAGCTGCAGGACGAGGGCGTCGGGTTCGCCGGCTACGCGGTCGGCGCGATCGGCCAGCAGCCCTGCGACCCCGACCTGATCGCGATCCCCGACCTGGACAGCTACACCCCGCTGCCGTGGGTGCGCGAGGGCCTGGCACTGGTGCACTGCGACCCGCACGTCGAGGGCCGCGCCTGGCACTTCGCCCCGCGGGTCATCCTCAAGAAGCTCCTGGCCGAGGCGAAGGCGCAGCAGCTGGAGCTCTTCGCGGGGGCCGAGGTCGAGTACTTCCTCGTCCGTCGCGACGCCGACGGCACCCTCGCCCCGGCCGACACCAAGGACGTCGAGGCCCGGCCCTGTTACGACGCCCGCGGCCTGACCCGCATGTACGACCACCTCACCGGCATCTCCGCGGCCATGAACGCGCTGGGTTGGGGCAACTACGCCAACGACCACGAGGACGCCAACGGCCAGTTCGAGCAGAACTTCGCCTACGCCGACGCCCTCACCACGGCCGACCGGGTCATCACCGCCCGCTACCTGATCTCGGTGCTGGCCGAGCAGCGCGGGATGACCGCGACGTTCATGCCCAAGCCCTTCGCCGACCGCACCGGGTCCGGCATGCACCTGCACCTGTCCCTCTGGTCGGACGGCGAGCCCCGGTTCCCGGACGCCGACGACACCCGCGGCTTCGGGCTCTCCGAGCTCGCCTACCGCTTCCTCGGCGGCATCCTCGACCACGCGCCCGGGATGCAGGCGGTGCTCGCGCCCACGGTGAACTCCTACAAGCGCACGGGGGCCACCTCGACCCGGTCCGGCGCGACCTGGTCCCCGCGCCGGGCCACCTACGGCGGCAACGACCGCACCCACTTCGTGCGGATCCCCGACCACCACCGCATCGAGCTGCGCGGCGGCGACGGGTCGGCGAACCCGTACCTCGCGCTCGCCGCCGCCCTCGCCGCCGGTCTCGACGGCATCGCGCGGGACGTCGACCCCGGCGCTCCGGGCGCGGACGGGGTCCTGCGCCCCGAGCTGCCGCCGACGCTGCTGCACGCCGTCGAGGCCCTGGCCGCCGACCCGGTCGTCACCGCCGGGCTCGACGCCGCCGGCCCCGGGGTCGCGGAGTACTTCGCCGCGCTCAAGCGCGAGGAGTTCTTCGACTGGCACGGCACGGTCGGCTCCTGGGAGCACGACCGCTACCTCACCGCCTTCTGACAGATCACTACCGAGAGGAGACGGCCCGTGTGCGGGATCGTCGGGCTCCACCTGCGCGACCCCGAGCTGCACCCGCAGCTCGGCCGCCTGCTGGAGACCATGCTGTGCCAGGTCGTCGAGCGGGGCCCCGACTCGGCCGGGGTCGCCGTCTACGGTGACCGCCGCCGCTGCCCCGAGGGCCACGCCGCCGTGTCGGTCCTCGCCCCCGCCGGCACCGACTTCGGCGTCCTGGGTCTGCCGGACCTGCTGGTCACCGGGGCCGGCGACACCACCGTCCTCGCCGCCCCGGTCTCCCCCGACGCCCTGGTCGCCGCCGTGCGCGCCGCGGTGCCGGACGCCACCGTGGTCGGCTCGGGCACCGACCTGGCCGTCTACAAGGGCACCGGCCATCCGCGCGAGCTCGCCGCGACCTACGACCTGGCGAACGCGCAGGGCTGGCAGGGCCTGGCCCACACCCGCATGGCCACCGAGTCCGCCGTGACGCCCGAGGGCTGCCACCCGTTCTCGGTCGGCCCGGACCAGTGCCTGGTGCACAACGGGTCCTTCGCCAACCACGCCACCATCCGCCGCGAGCTCGTCGCGGCCGGGCACGTGTTCGACTCGGAGAACGACTCCGAGGTCGGCGCCCGGTTCGTCGCCGACCGGCTGGCCCAGGGCGAGGACCTGGACAAGGCGCTGCGGCTGGTGTGCGAGCGGTTCGACGGTTTCTACACCCTGCTCGTGACCAGCGCGGACGGCTTCGCCGTCGTCCGCGACGCCATCGCCTGCAAGCCCGCGATCATCGCCGAGACCGACCGCTGGGTGGCCATGGCCTCGGAGTTCCGGGCGCTGGCCGACCTGCCCGGGATCGCCGACGCCCGGATCTACGAGCCCGAGCCCGAGCGCGTCTACCACTGGACCCGTCAAGGAGTGACCGCGTGACCAGCACGCTGGAGACCACCGTCGTCGACCTCGCGACCACCTCGGTCCGCGAGCTCAACGCCGAGCTGCACGCACCCACGGCCACGCACTACGCCGTCGAGCACCCGCAGGGCGCGCACGCCCTCGCCGCGGGTGTGGCCACCCCGATCACCGTCGACGTCCGCGGGCACGCCGGCTACTACGCCGCCGGCATGAACGACGGCGGCACGATCACCGTGCACGGCAACGCCGGCACCGGCGTCGCCGAGAACATGATGTCCGGCACCGTGCGGGTCACGGGCGACGCGTCGCAGTCCGCGGGCGCGACCGCCCACGGCGGGCTGCTGGTGATCGAGGGCTCGGCGTCGATGCGGTGCGGGATCTCGATGAAGGGCGTGGACATCGTCGTCGGCGGCGACATCGGCCCGATGTCGGCGTTCATGGCGCAGGCCGGACGCCTCGTCGTCTGCGGGAACGCCGGCGCCGACCTCGGCGACTCGATCTACGAGGCCCGCCTCTACGTCCGCGGCACCGTCGGCTCCCTCGGCGCGGACTGCGTCGAGAAGGAGATGCGCGCGGAGCACCTCGCCGAGCTGGCCGAGCTGCTCACCGCCGCCGGGATGCCGCACGACCCGGCCGAGTTCCGCCGCTACGGCTCCGCCCGCCGGCTCTACCACTTCACCTCGGGGAACACGTACTGATGCGCGAATCAGCCACTTTCGACCGCAACGTCATCGCGGACATCCAGCGGGCCGCCGCGACCGGCGTCTACGACATCCGCGGCTGGGGCGCCAAGCGCCGCCTCCCCCACTTCGACGACCTGCTGTTCCTCGGCGCCTCGATGTCCCGGTACCCGCTGGAGGGCTACCGGGAGCGCTGCGACACCGACGTGGTCCTCGGCGACCGCAACGCCAAGTACCCGCTGCACCTCGCGATCCCGGTGACCATCGCCGGGATGTCCTTCGGCGCGCTGTCCGCCCAGGCGAAGGAGGCGCTCGGTCGCGGCGCGTCGGAGGTCGGCACCTCGACCACCACCGGCGACGGCGGCATGACCCCCGAGGAGCGCGGCCAGTCCAAGCACCTCGTCTACCAGTACCTCCCGTCGCGCTACGGGATGAACCCGACCGACCTGCGCAAGGCCGACGCCATCGAGATCGTCCTCGGCCAGGGCGCCAAGCCCGGCGGTGGCGGGATGCTGCTGGGGCAGAAGATCTCCGACCGGGTCGCCGGGATGCGCACGCTGCCCGCGGGCATCGACCAGCGCTCCGCCTGCCGGCACCCGGACTGGACCGGTCCGGACGACCTCGCCATCAAGATCCTCGAGCTCCGCGAGATCACCGACTGGGAGAAGCCGGTCTACGTCAAGGTCGGCGCCTCCCGGACCTACTACGACGTCAAGCTCGCCGTCGCCGCCGGCGCGGACGTGGTCGTCGTCGACGGGATGCAGGGCGGCACCGCCGCCACCCAGAACGTGTTCATCGAGAACGTCGGCATCCCCACCCTCGCCGCGATCCCGCAGGCCGTGCAGGCCCTGCAGGAGCTGGGTCTGCACCGCAAGGTCCAGCTGATCGTCTCCGGCGGGATCCGCACCGGCGCGGACGTCGCCAAGGCGATGGCCCTGGGCGCGGACGCCGTCGCGATCGGCACCGCCGCCCTGATCGCGTTGGGCGACAACGACCCCAAGTACTCCGAGGAGTACCGCGCGCTCGGCTCGGAGGCCGGCTTCTACGACGACTTCCAGGACGGCCGCGACCCGGCCGGCATCTCCACCCAGGACCCCGAGCTCGCCGCCCGGCTGGACCCGGTCGAGGGCGGCAGGCGGCTCGCGAACTACCTGCGGGTGCTCACCCTGGAGGCGCAGACCATCGCCCGCGCCTGCGGCAAGGCGCACCTGCAGCACCTCGAGCCGGAGGACCTCGTCGCGCTGACGATCGAGGCCGCCGCCATGGCCCGGGTGCCGCTGGCCGGCACGAGCTGGATCCCGGGAGCCGACCATGCCTGAGGTCGTGATCGTCGGCGGCGGTCTGGAGGGCTGCGCCACCGCCTGGGCCCTGACCCAGCGCGGGGTGACGGACGTCGTCATCGTCGAGCGGGACACCGTCGGCTCCGGCGGCACGGGCAAGTCGTCGGGCGTCGTCCGGTGCCACTACGGCGTCTCCTCCCTCGCCGCCATGGCCACCCAGGCCCTCGAGGTGTTCGAGAACGCCGCCGAGATCCTCGGCGAGGACGTCGGCTTCCACCAGACCGGCTACGTCGTCGGCGTCGGGCCGGAGAACGTCGCCGCCCTGCACGCCTCGATGGCCGACCAGCGGGCCGTCGGGGTGCGCACCGAGGACATCGACAAGACCGAGGTCCAGAAGCTCTGGCCGGTCGCCGACCTCGACCCGTTCGCCGCGTTCGCCTGGGAGGCGCGCGGCGGCTACGGCGACGCCTACCAGACCGCCCAGGCCTTCGCCGCCGCCGCCCGACGGGCCGGGGTGCAGCTGCGCCAGGGCACCACCGTCACGGAGATCCTCGCCTCCGGGGCGAAGGCGAGCGGGGTCCGCCTGGCCGACGGCTCGACGATCGAGGCCGGCGCCGTCGTGCTCGCGGCGGGGCCCTGGTCGGTCCCGCTGCTGGCCGCGCACGGGATCGACCTCCCGATCACGGTGCACCGCGAGCAGATCGTGCTCATCGACCCGGGCCAGGACCTCGGCCGCGTGCCGGTCTTCTCGGACCTGGTGTCGCTGCAGTACGTCCGGCCCGGGAGCGGCGGGGAGATCCTGTTCGGCAACTCGGACCTCGCCGAGCTCGAGCCCGCCGATCCGGACGACTACTCGAACCGGGCGACCGAGGCCTTCCTCGATCTCGCCGTCGACAAGGTCGGCACCCGGTTCCCGGGGCTGGACGACGCCTCGATCGCCTCGACCTACGCCGGCTGCTACGACGTCACCCCCGACTTCAACCCGGCCATCTCCGAGACCCCCGTCGACGGCCTGATCGTCGCCGCCGGGTTCTCCGGGCACGGGTTCAAGATCTCGCCGTCGGTGGGCCGGCTGGTCGCCGACCTCGTCGTCGACGGGAAGAGCAGCCGGCCCGACGTCCCCGAGTCCGACTTCCGCCTCTCCCGGTTCGCCGAGGGTGCCCTGCTCCGCAGCCCCCACCCCTACGTCGGCGCCGGCGAGATGCGCTGAGCCGGGGCGAGGACGAACGGATGTGCGTGCAGGTGCCGGCCGACACGACCGGCGCGGTGTCGGTCGACCACGGGCCGGCGATCCGTGAGGTCGTCCGGCCCCGGCCGGTCGAGGGCCGGCTGGAACGCGCGATCGGGGCCGAGGTGCGGCGGATCCGCAGCGCGTCGGGCGCGACGCTGGCGGAGATGTCGATCAGGACCGGCATCTCGAAGCCCATGCTGTCGAAGATCGAGAACGCGCAGACCTCCTGCAGCCTCACCATGCTCGCCCGGCTGGCCGACGCCCTCGAGGTCCCGGTGACCTCGTTCTTCCGCCAGGCGGACACGCCCCGTGAGGCCGTGTTCACCCCGGCAGGTTCGGGAGCCCGGATCGTCGCCCGGGGCACCCGGGTCGGGCACGACTACGCCCTGCTCGGGGCGTTGCGCGGCCCGCACAAGCGGATGGAGGCCCACCTGGTCACGCTGACCGAGCGCAGCGAGGGGTTCCCGCTGTTCCAGCATCCCGGCACCGAGCTGCTCTACGTGCTCGAGGGCGAGATGGTCTACGGACACGGGGACTCCAGCTACACGATGCGCAGCGGCGACGCGCTGCAGCTCGACGGCGAAGGCGCTCACGGCCCTCGCGAGCTCCTCGACCTGCCGATCCGGTTCCTGTCCGTGGTGGCCTACGGCGACCTCGGGCCGCAGGCGGACGACTGAGATCGTGCGTCACCCGCGCTGTGCCAGGCTGTCGGCATGACCGAGGTGTCGCCCACGAGCCACTCCGGACTGGACGTCAGCGCCGTGTCGGTCACCGACGCCCGGTTGGGCGAGATCGACGTGACCCGGGCGAGCCTCTGGCGCGTCCGGCTGCGCGGGGCGTGGATCCACGAGGTGGAGGTCGACGGCTACGTCGGCGACCTGCGGATCAACGGCGTCGAGGTCGGCCCGCTGATCGAGGCGGAGCTCGACCGCCGCCAACCTCACCGTGCCGCGATGCGCCCGGACGACGTCGCCGGGTTCCGCGAGGCCTGGGACATCCTCGAGTCCCTGTGGGCCGGCACGGTGGACCGCGCGCGGACCCTGCCGCCCGAGCTCCTGCACGAGCAGGTCGACGGCGAGTGGTCCTTCGTCCAGACGCTCCGGCACCTGCTCTTCGCGACCGACATCTGGGTGCGCCGCGCGATCCTCGGCGACCCGACCCCGTGGCACCCCCTCGACCTGCCGTTCGACGAGATGGAGCCCGACCCCGCCGTCCCGTGGGACCGCGGGGCCCGGCCGGATCTCCACGAGGTGCTCGCCCTGCGCGCGGACCGCAGAGGCACCGTCCGCCGGGTGATCGAGGGGCTCACCGAGGAGGCCCTGGCAGGGCGGACCGAGCCGGTCGACGGGCCCGGCTACCCCCCGGCCGACAGCTACCCGCTCGCGGAGCCTGCGCACGGTGCTCACCGAGGAGTGGCAGCACCGCCTCTACGCGGAGCGGGACCTCGACGTCCTCGAAGGACGCCTCACGACGTAGCGCCTCTCGGCACCGAGGCGGCCACGCTGCCTGCAGAGCTCCGCTCCGCAGGTCGTCCGGCGCCTGGCCGGACCGAGCCACTCGTCCGGTCGGACGGTTCCCCGGCCAGCGGCAGGCGCGGCAGGGTGGCGGGGGACGGATGCCTCGCCGAGGAGGGGACGCATGACGCTCTACACCGACATCCCGACCCGTGCCGAGATCGACGCGCTCTGGCAGGTCGACGCCCACGCCGCCGCGTCGATCTATCTCGAGACCGCGCCCGAGTCGTCGGGCGAGGCGGAGCGGATCGCCTACAAGAACGGGGTCCGGGAGGCGCTGACGCAGCTGGAGGGCGCGGACAAGGAGGATCTCGCGGGCCTGGCGGACCAGCTGGGTGTCCTGGAGGACGAGGACTCCGACGAGTTCTGGCGGCACCAGGCCCGCAGTCTCGCGGTGTTCGCCACCTCGACCTCGCTGCGCACCTTCCGGCTGCCCAACCGGCTCACGCCGGTCGCCGTGGGCGGGACCCGGTTCTTCGTCAAGCCGCTGCTGCGCGCGGTGACCTTCCCGCAGACCGCGTTCGTGCTGGCGCTCGCCCAGGGTTCGGTCCGGCTGCTGGAGACCGTGCCCGACGCCGCCCCGCGCGAGGTGCGCGTGCCGGACATGCCCACGGACGTGGCGAGCGCCGTCGGCAAGTCGTCGATCAAGGACCGGGCGCCGGTCCGCCGGGTGCAGGGCACGGAGGGGCAGAAGCTGCGGATGGCGCAGTTCTCCCGGCTCGTCGACGGCGCGCTGCGCGAGGTGCTGCCCGGGCACGGCGTGCCGCTGGTGCTCGCCGCGACCGAGCCGCTCGACAGCATCTTCCGCGCCCACTGCCGGTACCCGGACCTGGTGCCGCACAGCGTGCCGGGCAACCCCGAGGGCCGCGGCGACGGCGAGCTGGTCGCCGAGGCCCGCACGATCCTCGACGGCTGGTACGCCGACCGGCTGGAGGAGGAGAAGCGGACCTTCGCCGACCGCGCCCAGCAGGGCCGCACCTCGACCGATGTCGCCGAACTGGCCCGCTTCGCCACCCGCGGCGCCGTGGACACGCTGTTCGTCGACATCGACGCGCGCGTCCCCGGGGAGGTCGACGAGCTCGGCGAGGTGACCTTCGCGGCCTCGGACACGGGCTACTCGGGTGGCGTCGTCGGTGAGATCGCCCGCCGGGCCTGGCTCTCCGGCGCCCGGCTGCTGGCCGTCCGGCACGAGGACGTGCCCGGAGGCGGGGACGTCGCGGGGGTGCTCCGGTACGCCCCGACCTGAGATCGGGAACCGGTCGCGATCAGGCCGTCGCGAAGCCGACCAGCAGGAACAGGTTCAGCGCGATGATCAGCGCGGCGACGACCACGGCCGCGGCCGTGGTCGGCCGGCGGTTGACCAGCGGGCCCATGAGGTCGCGGCTGCGGGTGAACAGCACCAGCGGCACCAGCGCGAACGGGATCCCGAACGACAGCACGACCTGGGACCACACCAGGGCCTCGGTGGGCTGCACGCCCACCCCCAGGACCACCAGGGCCGGGGCCAGGGTCAGCGCGCGGCGCAGGAGCAGCGGGATGTGCCGGCGCAGGAAGCCCTGCATGATCACCTGCCCCGCGTAGGTGCCGACGCCCGAGGAGGCGAAGCCGGAGGCCAGCAGCGCGATCGCGAAGGCGAGGGCCGCCCACCGGTCGACGGCGACCTCGAGGCCGGAGAACACGCCGTCGAGGGTGTCCGTCCCGGAGAGCGTCGAGCCGGCGAACACGGCGGCGGCGATCAGCAGCATCGACGCGTTGATCAGCCCGGCGGTGCCCATGCCGATCAGGACGTCGAGCCGCGTGGTGCGCAGGACGAACCGCTGCTGGTCGGGCCCGTCCACGCGGAGGCGGCGTTGGACGAGCGCCGAGTGCAGGTAGATCACATGCGGCATCACCGTCGCGCCCAGGATCCCCGTCGCGAGCAGGAGGCTGTCGGCGCCGGCGAACTGCGGTACCAGCCCGCGGGCGGCGTCGGCGCCGTCGACGTCCACCCGGAACAGCGTCGCGAACAGGCCCACGAGCACGACCACGAACAGCACGACGATCGCGCGTTCGAAGGGCCGGTGCCCGCGGCTCTGCAGGGCGAGCAGCGCGAACGCGGCGGCTCCGGTGATCAGCCCGCCGGTGAACAGCGGGATCCCGAACAGCAGCTGCAGGGCGATCGCCCCGCCGAGCACCTCGGCCAGATCGGTGGCGACGGCGACCGCCTCCGCCTGGACCCACATGCCCCAGCTCACCGGCCGCGGGAACCGCTCGCGGCACAGCTCGGCCAGGTTCCGCCCGGTCGCCAACCCGAGCTTGGCCGACAACGTCTGCACGAGCATGGCCAGCAGGTTCGCCCCGACGATCACCCACAGCAGCAGGTACCCGTACTGCGAGCCGGCCGCGAAGTTCGTCGCGAAGTTGCCGGGGTCGATGTAGGCGATCGCGGCGACGAAGGCCGGGCCGGCGATCATCAACCGGGCGCGTGCGCCGCCACCGCGGACACGCTGTGCGGCCGGTCCGCCGGTCGACCGGGGCACCGACGCCGCGGAGCGGCCGGGAGCAGAGCGCATGGCGCGCACGGTAGACAAGGCTAAGGGTTCACGGTAGCCGGTGTTCCATCCTGAGACGACGCGCGAGGCCCGGACCCGTCGCCCGCACCGCACTCCCCCGCGCGTGGCAGTCTGCGGCCATGGCGATCGATCCCACCGGTGCGGACATGAAGGCGTTCCTCGCCGCGGCCCCGGACGAGCCGGTCACGATGCTCAACCTGCTGCGCTTCGTCGAGGGCGGGCGGGCCCGCTACGACGAGTACATCGCCCACTTCCGGCGCACGTCGGAGCGGTTCGGCGCGCAGGTCGTCTACTACGGGTACGGCGGCGCGCCGGTCGTGGCCGAGCAGGGCCAGGACTGGGACGCCGTGCTGCTCGTGCACTACCCGAGCCGCCGGGCCTTCTCGGACATGGTCCGCGACCCCGAGTACCAGCAGGGCACCCACCTGCGGACGGAGGCGCTGGTCGAGGCGGTGCTGCAGCCGATGACCCCCGCCCCCTGACCGACCGCGCCCCCGCGACGGCACCGGCGGCGCCCGCTCAGGCCCGCCGCAGGCACCAGACGAGCCAGGACAGCCCGCCGACGGCCACGACGCCGCCGAGCAGCAGCGAGCCCACCGCCAACAGCATGATGCCCGCGGCCAGCACGACCGCGGACCCGAGCGCGTGCACGACGGTTCCCACGGCTCCAGCATGCCCGGCGCCGGGGCCCGGCCGCCCGCGCCCGGCTCCGAACCCAGGAGCGGCGTCGCGAGGCGCACGCCCTGGTGACACGCGTCTCCGGGCCGTCAGGATCGCGTCAAGATCGGGCATTGGGGCGTCAAGGTCCTGTTCGGGCCCCTCCCGCCCGCTCCCGCCGGTCCCAGACTCGCCGTCGGTGTCGCCGGAGGGTCCGGCGGCCGTGGTGTCGAGGAGTTGTCCGGTGGCCGATGTGCTCTCCGCACTGCTGCTGGTCGGCGCGTTCGCCGTCCTGGTGCTGTGCCTGCGTGGCCTGGAGCGGCTGTGAGTACCGCCGATCTCGTGACGAACGTCGTGGGCGGGGTCGTGGCGCTCGCGCTGCTCGTCCACCTCGTCGTCGCCCTGCTGCGGCCGGAGAGGTTCTGACGTGGAGGACAGCCTCGCGGGCCTCCTCCAGGTGGCGCTCCTGCTGGTCCTGCTCGCGGCCTGCTACGCCCCCTTCGGGGACTACATGGCCAGGGTCTTCACGAGCGAGCGGGACTGGCGGGTCGAGGCCGCGCTCTACCGGCTGGTCCGGGTCGACGCGTCGAGCGGCCAGCGCTGGCCGACCTACGCCGCCGGCGTGCTCGCCTTCTCGTTCGTCTCGATCGTGCTGGTCTACCTGCTGCAGCGGCTCCAGCCGCTGCTGCCGATGTCCTTCGGCCGCGGCGCCGTCGACCCGGCGATGGCGCTCAACACCGCGATCTCGTTCGTGACCAACACGAACTGGCAGTCCTACGTCCCCGAGCAGGTGCTCGGCGACACCGTGCAGATGGCCGGGCTGACCGTACAGAACGTCGTGTCGGCCGCGGTCGGCCTGGCGGTGGCCGTCGCGCTGATCCGCGGCCTGGTCCGGTCCGGCACCGACCGGCTCGGCAACTTCTGGGTGGACCTGACCCGCGGCGTCGTCCGGATCCTGCTGCCCTTCGCCTTCGTCGCGGCGATCCTGCTGATCGCCCTGGGCGTGACGATGTCGCTGCGGTCGGGGGTGGACGTCACCGGCGTCGACGGGACCACGCACACCCTGCCGATGGCCCCGACGGCCTCGCAGGAGGCGGTCAAGATGCTGGGCACGAACGGCGGCGGGATCTACAACGCCAACTCGGCGCACCCGTTCGAGAACCCGAACGCCCTGTCCAACCTGTTCGAGATCTTCCTGATGCTGGTCATCCCGGTCTGCCTGACCCGCACCTTCGGCACGATGGTCGGCAACCGCCGGCAGGGCACCGTGCTGCTCGCGGTGATGGGCGTGCTCTGGACGGCCGTGCTCGCGGTGGCCTGGTTCGCCGAGACCCACCCGAACGGCCCCGCCGCGCTGGCCGCGGGCGGCGCGCTCGAGGGCAAGGAGGTGCGGTTCGGCATCCCGTCGAGCGTGCTGTTCGGGGTGTCGACGACCGGCACCTCGACCGGTGCGGTGAACTCGCTGCACGACAGCTACACCGGCGGTGGCGGCGGCGCGGTCCTGCTGAACATGCTGTTCGGCGAGGTCGCCCCGGGCGGGGTGGGCGCCGGGCTCTACGGGATCCTCGTGCTGGCGATCGTCGCCGTGTTCCTCGCGGGCCTGATGGTCGGCCGCACCCCGGAGTACCTGGGCAAGAAGCTCGGCCGCCGCGAGGTGACCGCGGCCGTGGTCGCCATCCTCACGATGCCGACGCTCGTGCTCGTCGGTGCCGGCCTGGCGATCGCCCTGCCGGGGACCCTCGACGCGCTGAACAACGACGGCGCGCACGGGTTCTCCGAGGTCCTCTACGCCTACGCCAGCGCCGCCAACAACAACGGCTCCGCGTTCGCGGGCATCACGGTGACCGGCGACTTCTTCCAGACGACGCTGGGCCTGGCGATGCTCTTCGGCCGGTTCGTGCCGATCGTCGCGGTCCTCGCGCTGGCCGGCTCGCTCGCCCGGCAGCGCCGCGTCGAGGCGGGCGCGGGCACGCTCGCCACGGACGAGCCGCTCTTCGGCGTCCTCGTCGGCGGCACGGTCGTGCTGGTCGCCGCCCTCACCTTCTTCCCCGCGCTCGCGCTGGGGCCCCTCGCGGAGGCACTCGCATGACCATCCCCACCCTCGAACGCACGCCGGAGCGGGCCGCCTCCCCGGGCGGCCCGGTCAAGGCCGGCGCGTTCCGCCCCGCGCAGCTGTGGGCCTCCCTTCCCGACGCGCTGCGCAAGCTCCATCCCCGCGCCCAGCTCCACAACCCCGTCATGTTCGTCGTCTGGGTCGGCTCCGTGCTGGTCACCCTGGACGCGATCCGGCAGCCGACGCCGTTCGGCTGGCTGATCGCCGTCTGGCTGTGGTTCACGGTCCTGTTCGCCGACCTCGCCGAGGCCGTCGCGGAGGGCCGTGGCAAGGCGCAGGTGGAGACGCTGCGGAGGACCAAGCGGGACACCACGGCCCGCCTCGTCGACGGCCGGGTCGTCGGCGGCACCGAGCTCGCGGTCGGCGACCGGGTCGTCGTCGAGGCCGGGGAGAGGATCCCCGGCGACGGCGACATCGTCGAGGGCATCGCGACCGTCGACGAGTCCGCGATCACCGGCGAGTCCGCGCCGGTCGTGCGGGAGGCCGGCGGGGACCGCTCGAGCGTCACCGGCGGCACCACGGTGCTGTCCGACCGGATCGTCGTGGAGATCACGACGAAGCCGGGCGAGTCCTTCGTCGACCGGATGATCGCGCTGGTCGAGGGCGCCGCCCGGCAGAAGACGCCCAACGAGATCGCCCTGACGATCCTGCTGGCCGCGCTGACGATCATCTTCCTGCTCGCCGTCGTGGCCCTGCAGCCGATGAGCGCCTACGCCGGCGGCCCGCAGCCGGTCGTCGTGCTGGTCGCGCTCCTGGTCTGCCTCATCCCGACGACCATCGGCGCCCTGCTCTCCGCGATCGGCATCGCCGGCATGGACCGGCTGGTGCAGCGCAACGTGCTCGCCAAGTCCGGACGCGCCGTCGAGGCCGCGGGCGACATCGACACCCTGCTGCTGGACAAGACCGGCACCATCACCTTCGGCAACCGGCAGGCCACCGAGCTCCTCCCGGTGAACGGGGCGACCGCGGCGGAGCTGGCTGCGGCGGCCCGGCTGTCCAGCCTGGCCGACCAGACCCCGGAGGGGCGCAGCGTCGTCGACCTCTGCGCCCGGGAGTACGGCCTGCCCGCCGAGGCCTCGGCCGACGAGGCCCGCGCCGAGTTCGTGCCGTTCACCGCGCAGACCCGGATGTCGGGGCTGGACATCGGCGGGCGCCGGATCCGCAAGGGCGCCGCGGCCGCGGTGCTGGCCGCGACCGGGGCGCGCAGCGGCGAGGTCGACCGCCTGGTCGCGACGATCTCCGACGAGGGCGGCACCCCGCTCCTCGTCGCCGACGGCGACCGGGTGCTCGGCGTGATCCGGCTGTCCGACGTGGTCAAGCCCGGCATCGCGGCCCGCTTCTCCGAGCTCCGGGCGATGGGCATCCGGACGGTCATGGTCACGGGCGACAACCCGCGGACGGCCCGCGCGATCGCGGCCGAGGCGGGCGTCGACGACCACATCGCCGAGGCCACGCCCGAGGACAAGATGGCCTACATCCGCACGGAGCAGGAGGGCGGGCGGCTCGTCGCGATGACCGGCGACGGCACCAACGACGCCCCCGCGCTCGCACAGGCGGACGTCGGCGTCGCGATGAACACGGGGACGGCCGCGGCCAAGGAGGCCGGCAACATGGTCGACCTCGACTCCGACCCGACGAAGCTCATCGAGATCGTGGAGATCGGCAAGCAGCTGCTGATCACCCGCGGGGCACTGACCACCTTCTCCGTGGCCAACGACCTGGCGAAGTACTTCGCGATCCTGCCCGCCATGTTCGCCGCGCTGTACCCGTCCCTCGGACTGCTCGACGCCATGGGGCTGCACTCGCCGCAGTCGGCGATCCTCTCCGCGGTGATCTTCAATGCGCTGGTCATCATCGTGCTGATCCCGCTCGCCCTGCGCGGCGTGCGGTACCGGCCGAGTTCGGCGTCGGCCCTGCTGCGCCGCAACCTGCTGATCTACGGCCTCGGCGGCGTCGTCACCCCGTTCCTCGGCATCTTCCTCATCGACCTGCTCGTCCGCCTGATTCCTGGGATGTAAGGGATGCTCTCGACACTGCGCAGGCAGACCGGCACCGGTCTGCGCCTGCTGATCGTCCTCACCGTGCTGTGCGGGATCGCCTACCCGCTCGCCGTCTGGGGGGTCTCGCGGCTGCCCGGGCTGTCCGGCCACGCCGAGGGCTCGCTGATCACGCAGGACGGCACCGCCGTCGGGTCCTCGCTGATCGGCGTCGACCCCGTGCCGACCGATCCCGCCGCGGACCCGTACTTCCACACCCGGCCGTCGGCCTCGGCCGAGGGCGTCCTCGGCCCGGCGGACACCACCACCTCCGGCGGTTCGAACAAGGCCGGCAACTCCGCCGAGCTCCTCGACACCGTGTCGCAGCGCCGCGCGCTGATCGCGCAGCGCGAGGGCGTCGCGCCCGAGGCCGTGCCGACCGACGCCGTCACCGCCTCGGGATCCGGGCTCGACCCCGACATCAGCCCGGCCTACGCCGCGCTGCAGGTCGACCGCGTCGCCCGGGTGACCGGCCTCCCGGCCGACCGGGTCCGGGACCTGGTCGCGCGGGCCACGGACGGGCGCATACTCGGGTTCCTGGGCGAGCCGACCGTGAACGTCACCGAGCTCAACCTGGCGGTCGCCGCCGCGCAGCGGCCCGGCGGGTGAGCGTGGTGGGCGGGTCTCGCGCGAACGGGGTGGCGTCATGACCGGCGGGCCGGCGGCAGGAGGAACCGTGCAGCACCGTGGTGAGCTGCGGATCCACCTGGGCGCCGCGCCCGGGGTCGGCAAGACCTACGCCATGCTGTGCGAGGCCCGCCGCCGCGCCGAACGGGGCACGGACGTCGTCGTCGGGCTCGTGGAGACCCACGGCCGCGCGAGGACGGCCGAGCTCCTCGACGGCCTGGAGGTCCTCCCCAGGCGGCCCACCCGGTTCGGCGGCGAGCTCGACGTGGCGGCGGTGCTCGCCCGCCGGCCGGAGGTCGTGCTGGTCGACGAGCTGGCCCACACGAACGCGCCCGGCCCGGACCGGGTGGCCGGGAACGCCAAGCGCTGGCAGGACATCGAGGAGCTGCTCGCGGCCGGCATCGACGTGCTGTCCACGGTGAACGTCCAGCACCTCGAGTCCCTCAACGACGTCGTCGAGAAGATCACCGGGGTCCGCCAGCGGGAGACCGTGCCCGACGAGTTCGTGCGCCGCGCCGACCAGATCGAGCTGGTCGACATCACCCCCGAGGCCCTGCGCCGGCGGCTCGCCCACGGCAACGTCTACGCCGCCGAGAAGGTCGACGCCGCACTGGCCAGCTACTTCCAGGTCGGCAACCTGATCGCGCTGCGCGAGCTGGCCCTGCTCTGGGTGGCCGACGAGGTCGACACCGCGCTGCAGCGCTACCGCACCGAGCAGCGGATCTCCGAGACCTGGGAGACCCGCGAGCGCGTGGTCGTGGCCCTGACCGGCGGCCCCGAGTCGGAGACCGTGCTGCGCCGGGCGACCCGGATCGCGAAGCGGGCCGGCCAGGCCGATCTCCTCGCCGTGCACGTGCTCCGTGGGGACGGCCTCGCCGGGGCGCCCGTCGGGGCCACGAACGCGCTGCGGAAGCTGGCCGACGACGTCGGCGCCAGCTTCCACACCGTGGTCGGCGACAGTGGGGCGGGAGGCGTCACCGACGCCCTCCTCGAGTTCGCCCGCGGGGTGAACGCCACCCAGCTCGTGCTGGGCACCTCGCGACGCTCGCGGGTGGCCCGGTTGTTCGACGTCGGGATCGGCGCGCGCGTGATCCAGGAGTCGGGCTCGATCGACGTCCACATCGTCACCCACGCCTCCGCCGGCGGCTCGGTGCTGCGCCTGCCCCGCCTGCACAGCGCGGTCCCGCTCGACCGGCGCGTCCTCGGCTGGGTGGTGGCCGTGCTCGGGCCGGCCGCCGCGACGCTGGTCGGCGCGTCCCTCTACGAGATCGTCGGGCTGTCGACGGACGTGGTGCTGTTCTTCCTGGCCACCGTCGTCGCCGCACTGACCGGCGGGCTCGGGCCCGCCCTGCTCGCCGCCCTGCTCGGCGGTCTGCTGCTGAACTTCTTCCTCACCCCGCCGCTGTACTCGCTGACCATCTCCGAGCCGGAGAACGCGATCACCGTGGTGGCGATGCTGATCGTCGCGGTGCTGGTCGCGCTGGTCGTGGACCGGGCGGCGCGGCGAGGCGAACAGGCCGCACGCGCCCGGACCGAGGCGGCGCTGCTGGCGTCGTTCGCCCGGACGGTGCTGACCCGCGCCGATCCGCTGCCCCGGCTGCTGGAGAAGGTCCGGGAGGCGTTCGGGCTGCGCTGCGTCGCCCTGCTCGAGCACGACGGCGGCGAGTGGCGGCGGGTCGCGACGTCCGGTCCACCGGAGTGCGGCCGGCCCGAGGACGCCGACGTGGACGTCGCCGTCGAGCCCGGGCTGCACCTGATCGGCACCGGCCGGTCACTGCCCGCCCACGACCGGCGGCTCCTGGAGACCGTCGGCGGGCAGGCGCTGCTGGCGCTGCGCAGCCAGCGCGCCGGCGAGGAGGCGCTGCGGGCGCAGCGGCGCGCCGAGATCAACGAGACGCGCGGGGCCCTGCTCTCCGCGGTCGGTCACGACCTGCGCAGCCCCCTGACCTCCATCAAGGCCGCGGTCGGCAGCCTGCGCGATCCGCTGCTCCGGTTGTCCGGTACGGACCGGGCCGAGCTGCTCGAGACGGTCGAGGAGTCGGCGGACCGGCTGACCGGCCTCGTCGACAACCTCCTGGACTCCTCCCGGCTCGCCTCCGGCGCGGTCGAGCCGCTCCTGGACCGCATCGGCTACGACGAAGCCGCCGCCCGCGCCCTGCTCGGTGTGTCCGACGCGGCCCGGGTCCGCCTCGAGATCCCGGGCGACCTGCCCGACGTGACCGCGGACGTGGGGCTGCTGGAACGGGTCGTCGCGAACCTGGTCGACAACGCGCTGCGCCACGGCGGCGGCGCCCCGGTCGTCCTGCGGGCCAGCGCCCACGAGGGCCGCGCGGAGCTGCGGGTCGTCGACTCCGGGCCGGGGGTGCCGAAGAAGCAGCGCGAGAAGCTGTTCGCGCCCTTCCAGCGGCTCGGCGACCGGCGGGCGGCGAGCGGGGTCGGGCTCGGGCTGTCCGTGGCGCGCGGCCTGACCGAGGTCATGGGCGGCACCCTCACCGCCGAGGACACCCCGGGCGGCGGGCTCACCATCGTCGTGTCGCTGCCCGTCGCGGAACGCCCGGCGAGTCTGCTTCCTCCGCGACGCTGACGCGACGGCCGGGAAGGCGCGGCGAAGGCGTCGTGAAACCGCTCCCCCCGACGCTTCCTCCCGATGCGGCGAGTGCCGCGAGGGGAGGAACGCGATGGAACGCGACACGGCGATCGCGGTGTCCGGCCTGCGCCGGGCCTACGGCGACCGGGAGGTGCTGTCCGGCCTCGATCAACGGCGCATCCCGCCGGAGTAGGTGCTCGCGGGGCGGTCCGCGGCGTCAAACGGGGACGTCACCGCGCTGCGGGCGGTGCTCGACCGGGCCGACCGGGCCGGGCTCCCGATCGCCGACCTGACCCTGCACACCCCCGATCTCGACGACGTCTTCCTCGCCCTCACCGGGCGCCGCCAGGAGGTTCCGGCATGACCACGTCCCTCACGACGCTGTCGACCGCGCCTGCGCCCGTCCGGCCCCTCGCCGACACCCGCACGATGCTGTGCCGCGGCGTCCGCCGGCTGATCCGCTACCCGTCGCTGACCCTGATGCTGGTCGGCCTGCCGGTCGTGCTCCTGCTGCTGTTCGTGTTCGTCCTGGGCGGCACGCTCGGCGCCGGGCTCGGCGGGGGCGGCGGGCGGACCGAGTACCTGGCCTACGTCGTTCCCGGGATCCTGCTGCTCACCGTCGCCTCCAGCGGCCAGGGCACCGCCATCTCGGTCGCGATGGACATGACCGAGGGGATCATCGCCCGCTTCCGGACGATGGCGATCCACCAGCCGTCCGTGCTCACCGGGCACGCCTTCGGCGCCGTGATCCAGAACGCGGTGGCCGTCGTCGTGGTGCTCGCCGTCGCCCTGCTGATCGGCTACCGGCCGGAGGCGGGACCACTGGGCTGGCTCGGGGCGGTGGCCCTGCTCCTGCTGGTCGCCCTCGCGGTGACCTGGCTGACGGTCGCGATGGGCCTGGCGGCGAAGTCCGTCGAGACCGCGAGCAACACGCCGATGATCCTCGTGCTGCTGCCGTTCCTCGGCAGCGGCTTCGTCCCGACCGACTCGATGCCCACCGTGCTGCGCTGGTTCGCCGAGTACCAGCCGTTCACGCCGGTCATGGAGACGCTGCGGGCGCTGCTCTCCGGGCGGACCCCGGGCGCGCTCGACGCCGGGCTGGCGGTCGGCTGGTGCGTGCTCGTCGCGGTGCTCGGCTGGGTGCGGTCGAAGCGCCTCTACACCAGGTCCCGGTAGGCCTCGGCGAGCGCCCGCGCCTCCGCGCGCAGGTCGTCCCGGTCCAGGCCCGCGTACTCCGCCACCGCCTCGGCGTACGCGGGCCCCGCCGCAGCGGTGACGACCGCCCGGGTCGCCGCGCTGGACATCGTCGGCTGGTACTCGCGCAGGTAGTGGAACCGCTCGGCGATCGCGACGAGCCACACCCCGCGCACCGGCCGGCCCCGTTCCACCTCGACGAGGCCCAGCGCGAGCAGCAGCGTCCCGCAGATCGGGTCGGGGACCCCGCTCGCGAGCAGCGCGTCGAGCGCCCCGGGCAGGCTCCCGGCCGTCTCCGCGACGTCGTCGAGGCGGTGGTGGCGGAGGTGCGCGACCACGGCCGTGGCCCGCAACGACCACGCGTAGGGCAGCAGCCAGGCGGCGCAGGTGTGCACGTCGAGCACCTCGGTCGCCCGGCGCCACATCGCCAGTCCGGTGTCCGTCTCCCCCTTCGCCAGGGCCAGCTCCGCCCGCGCGGCCAGGTCGAACACCACCGCGTCGGGGGTGTCGGCCGGTGGGCCGACGGCGGCGAGGGCCCGTTCGGCGTCGCCCGTCGCCCCCAGGCCGAGCTGGGCGACGACCACGCCCAACCGCACGCCCATCGGGTCCCCCTCGACCCCGAGCGCGGCGAGCGCCTCGCCCGTCGCGGCGAGCTCCGCCAGCGCCTCGCCGTGCCGCTCCAGCTGCAGGCACAGCTCGGCGAGCCGGCCGTGGACGAACGTGTGCAGCCACGGCATCCGGGCGGGCAGCCGGGCGGACATCTCCCGCGCGGTCGCGTACGCGGTCGCCAGGTCGCCCTGGGCCTCCCGGACGTAGCCGGCCACCCCGAGCGCGACCAGGGCGACCAGCGGGCGGCGGTCCCGGCAGAGGGTGCCCAGCGCGGGCGCGTCGGGCAGCTCGGTCAGGACCTCGTGGAGCGCGCCGATCGCCGTGTCCGCCGAGCCAGCCGGCAGTCGCCGCAGGATCGCCAGCGGGCGGACTGCGGCCGCCGGATCGAGGAGCAGACACACCGCCAGATGCTGGACCACCGCCTGCCGGAGGGCGGCGCGGCCGGCCTCGTCCGTGGGCCGGTACCGCGACAACGCCGGAAGGGTCTCCTCCCCCGCCGCCAGCAGGCGTTGGGTGCCGGACTCCACCGTCCACAACGCCCCGAGCGCCGCGACGACCGCGGCGAGCGCGGCCCGGTCGTCGTGCTCCCGGGCGAGGCGCAGCACGTGCAGCAGGTTCTCCTGCTCCGCCCGGATCACGGTGCGTGCGGGCCGCGGATCGGCGCCGAACGGGGCCTCGTGCACGGATTCCGCCAGACGCCGGCCCCAGCCGAGGATCCGGGCGGTGACCAGGGCGTCCTCCCCGGCCTCGGCCCGCCGGGCGGCGCAGAACTCGCGGACGGTCTCGAGCATCCGGTACCGGCCCGCCGCGTCGGGCGGCCGCACCAGGGACTGCCCGACCAGCGCCTCCAGCAGGTCGATCCGGTCGCCGCCGAGCAGTCCGGCGGCGGTGTCGCCGGTGAACCCGCCCGGCAGCGCGGACAGCGTGCGCAACGCCGCCCGGGCCTCGTCGTCGAGCAGGTTCCAGCTCCAGCCGACCACCGCCTCCAGGGTCCGGTGCCGCGCGGGCCGGTCCCGCCCGGTGCCGCGCAGGAGGGCGAACCGGTCGTCGAGCCGGCGGTGGATCTCCGCCACCGGGAGGGCGCGGACGCGCGCCGCCGCCAGCTCCACGGCCAACGGCAACCCGTCGAGCCGGGCGCAGAGCGCCTCGACCTCGGCGGCCGGGAGGTCGACGTCGGGCCGCGCCGCGCGGGCGCGCTGGGTGAACAGCGCGACGGTGACTGCCGGATCGAGCTGGGGCAGCGGGTGGACCGACTCCGACGACAGCTCCAGCGGCGCCCGGCTCGTGGCCAGCACCCGCAGGTCCCGGGTCCGCGCCACCAGCGCGTGCACCAGGTCCGCGGCCGCGTCGAGCACGTGCTCGCAGTTGTCCAGCACCAGCAGGGCCGGCCCCGACCCCAGCGCCTCCGCCACCGCGCTCGCCGCGTCCGGGGCCGCCCCGGCCAGCGGGCCACCGGCCCGGACGGCGGTGGCCACCTCGGCGGCGACGTCGGCCCCCGCCCGGACGCCGGCCAGCGACACCACCTGCACCGAGCGCTGCTCGGCCCGGGCCGCCACCGCGTGCGCGAGCCGGGTCTTCCCGAGCCCGCCGGGGCCGAGCACCGTCACCACGCGCGAGGTGCGCAGCAGGGCCAGGACCGCCTCGACGTCACCGTCCCGGCCGAGCAGGGCGTTGGGTTCGGCGAGGATCCCGCGACGCCGGGCCGGCGCCGACTCGGCCAGCAGCGCCGCGTGCTGTGCCCGCAACGCGGCACCCGGGTCGGTGCCGAGCTCCTCGGCGAGGTCGCGGCGGTAGTCCTCGTACCGCGCCAGCGCCGCGGCCGGGCCGCGCACCCGCGCCTCGCTGCGCAGCAGCTCCACCAGCAGTTCCTCGTCGTGCGCGGCCCCGGCCGCCAGCTCCTCGAGCGGGCCGAGCGCCTCCGCGGCCCGACCCAGTCGCGACAACGCCAGCGCCCGGGCCCGGCGCAGCGCCGCGACGGTCGCCCGGCGCGCGGCCCGCAGCGCGGCGAGCGGACCCGCACCCGCCGGGTCCCCCGGGTTCGACCAGAGCGCCAGCCCGGCCTCCGCCGCGGCGAGCGCGGCCATCGGATCCGTGGCGCGCCCGACCTCGTCGGCGTGCCGCAGCAGCGCCGACGCGTCCACGTCGGCGGGGTCCACGGCCAGGCGGTAGCCGGTCGGCGTCGTCGTGATCAGGTTCGGCCCGACCCGGGCGCGCACCCGCGAGACGACCACCTGCAGCGCCTTCGCCGGGTCGGCCGGCGGACCGTCCGGCCACAGCTCGGCGACCAGCCGTCCGGTCGAGCACCCGGCGGGGAGGTCCGCGGCCAGGGCCGCGAGCAGGGCGGCGGGCCGCTCGCCCGGCAGCACCGCACCGTCCACGGCGACCTGCGGGAGCAGGGTCAGCCGGGGCACCGCCCCACCGTAGCGACCGACCCCGGCTTCGCGGCCACCGCGCCGACACGCTGCGCATCCGACAGCCGTCGACCGTCCGACGCGGGCTCAGCGCGGTCCGCCCTCCTCGTCGAGGTCGGCGGTGACGACCTCGATCAACGACGGGCCGTCCGCGCTCAGCGCGTCCTTCAGGGCCAGGACGAACCCGGCGCCGTCGGACACCGGGCGGGCCGGGACGCCGTAGCCCCGGGCGAGGGCGGTGAAGTCGATGCCCGGCACGTCCGTGCCGGGGGTCTCGCCGGTGCCCAGCACTTCGCCGAACCAGCGCAGCGCCCCGTAGGTGCCGTTCTTCAGCACGAGGATCACCACCGGGATGCGGTGGCGCGCCGCGGTCCACAGGGCGGTGATCCCGTAGTTCGCCGAGCCGTCGCCGATGACGCCGACGACCTGCCGGTCGGGCCGCCCGAGCTGGGCCCCGACGGCGGCGGGCAGCCCGAAGCCGAGCCCGCCGGAGGCGGGGAACAGGTAGCTGCCCGGCTCGCGCAGGTCCATCTGGGACCAGAACGAGGCCGCGGTCGAGGTGGACTCGACGACGTAGAGCGCGTCGTCGGGGGCGTGCTCGCGCAGCAGGGCGAACAGCTCGTCGGGGTGCACCGAGTGCGGCGAGGTCCGCGGCCGGGGGAACGGCGGCAGCGGCGGCAGCGGCGGGCGCGCGGCGACGGCGACCCGGTCGGCGAGCGCGGCGAGGGCCGGGCCGACGGGGGCGACGACGGCGTCGCCGAACGGCGCGCGGGCCGCCTCCTTCGGGTCCTCGGTGAGCTGGACCAGGCGAGTGCCCTCCGGCAGGTACCGCCCGGGCTGGTACTGGTGGTAGCGGAACACCGGGGCACCCACGACCAGCACGAGGTCGTGGCCCTCGAAGGCCGCGGAGACCTCGCGGACGGCGGCCGGCAGCACGCCGCGGAACGCCGGGTGGCGCGTCGGGAACGGGCAGCGCGGCGCGGACGGGGCGATCCACACCGGGGCGCGCAACGCCTCGGCCAGCCGCACCGCGTCGGCGTTGGCGCCGGCCGCGTCGACCTGCGGGCCGAGGACCAGCAGCGGGTTCCGCGCGCCGTCGAGCAGCGCGACGAGCTCGGTGACCTGCTCCTCGCTCAGCGACGCGCCCCCGCGCACGGTCCGGCCGGCCAGGAGCTCGCTGTCGGGGTCGGCGTCGGCGGCCCAGTCGTCGTAGGGCACCGAGACGTAGACCGGGCCGCGGGCCGGCAGCAGAGCGGTGTGCACCGCCTGGTCGATGGTGCGCGGCACGTCCGCGGCGCACGCGGGCTCGCTGCTCCACTTCACCAGCGGCTGGGGCAGGGCCGTCGCGTCGACGTTGGCCAGCATGACCTCCTGCCCGATCGTCGAGCGGACCTGCTGGCCGGCGGTCAGCACGAGCGGGCTGTGCGAGTAGACCGCGTTGGTCAGCCCGCCCATCGCGTTGCCGGAGCCGGAGGCGGCGTGCAGGTTCACGAACGCGGGGCCGCCCGTGGCGAGGGCGAACCCGTCGGCCATCGACACCACGGCGCCCTCGTGCAGCCCGAGCACGTAGGTGAAGTCCTCGGGCATGTGCGCGAGGAAGGGGAGCTCGTTGGAGCCGGGATTGCCGAAGATCGTCGTCAGTCCCCGGGCCCGCAGGATCCGGTAGGTCACCTCGGCGACCGTGGCCATGTTCCGCCTGCCTCTCCGCCACCTACTCCGGTGACGCGACCACCGTAGGAAGACGGACCGCCGTCGGACCAGTGGAACGCCGCCCGGTGAGCCGTGCGGCCCGGACACAGGATGTTCACCGCCGACGCGTGTGTCGCTCGCACCGCCGCGCCGCCGGCCTCCCTAGTGTTCCCCGGGTCGTTCTGCTCGGGAGGTCGGATGCTCAGGCGCGCACCGCTGTTCGGCGGCAAGAATCGGGTCACGTTCAGCCTGCCCGCCCATGAGCCGGCGGGGCAGGTCAGCGTGGTGGGCGACTTCAACGCCTGGGAGCCGGGCCGCCACGAGATGGTCCGCCGGCGCAACGGGACCCGCAGCGTGTCGGTCGTGCTGCCGCCCGGCGAGCACCGCTTCCGCTACCTCGCCACGGACGGGGTCTGGCTCGACGACGACACCGCGGACTTCGTCGACGCCGGCGGCAGCTGGGTCCGCGTGCGGCCGCGCGAGCGCCGGTAGCCGCCTCGGTGCCACGGACTCACGCGAGCAGGGCCGCCGCGCGGGCGGCGCTGCCGTAGACGCCGGCCCGGACGCCGTTGCGGGCGGCGCGCATCCGAGCCCGGCCGGCGGCGCCGCTGCGGTGCCAGGCCAGCAGCGCCTGGCCCCACCGGGTGCGGGCCAGGCGGGCGGTGCCGGCGGTCAGCGCGACCTCGGCCCAGCGGCCCGCGATGTCGTCGAACCCGTCGCGGTAGGCGAAGACCGCGGGCTGGACGTAGGCGAGGCCCGAGGGCAGCCGCGTCATCATCGGCGCGTACTCGGCCAGCAAGGTGTCGAGCGCGTCGTAGCGAGCGGTGCGGTGGGAACTGATGCTCCCGGTCCGCATCAAGCGCATGTCCACGTGGTAGCGGCGAATTCCCCAGAAGAGCGGGGAGGACGACCGGGTGCCGATCCGCAGCCACATTTCCTGGTCGACAGCGCTCGTGAGGCCCGTGTCGAACACCCCGACCTCGTCGAAACAGCTGCGCCGCACCAGCAGCGAACTGCCGTTGTGCGCGGGATTGTTCTCCGCGAGGAAACGGTCCATGTCGCACGCTCCCGCGGGCTGCCATCGCGGCCCGACCACCCGGCCGCTCTCCAGCATCACCCGGGTGTGGCAGAAGGTCGCGCCGACCCGACCGCCGACGGTCTCCAGCATCTCCACCTGACGGCGCAGGAACTCCGGGTGCCACCGGTCGTCGCCGTCGAGGAACGCGACGAACGGCGCCGACGTCTCGACGATGCCGAGGTTGCGCGCCGCGCCGGACCCGGCGTTGGCCGTGGAGATCACCCGGATCCGCGGGTCCCGGGCCGCCCGGGCCCGGACGATCTCGGCGGTGTCGTCGGTGGATCCGTCGTCGATCACGACGTACTCGAACCGGCCTTCGGCCTGCCGCCGCACGGAGTCGACGGCCTCCCCGATCCACGGTCCGACGTTGTAGGCGGGCGTGATCACCGAAACCACAGGACCGCGTGACGGGAGCGAAGAGCTCATGACGGCTCCAACGATCCGATACGCGACGCAACGTTCCCCCTGGAGGGTGGAATCGCGTCCGCGGAGAAAGGTGATCACGACGCGACGGTGAACGACGGTCGACGGAGAAAGGACGTGGTCGAATCGAATGCGGACCGCTCGGCCGGCGTAGGCCTGGCGGAGCAGCCGCACCTCGTTCCTGCGGAGGCCGACGGCGACCGTTCGGCCCCCTCACCGGGTCGTCCCCCGCGGAGGATGACGCGGTCTCCTCCCCGGCACGCGCACGATCGATCGGTCGGCGGCCCGTCCCGGGCCGGCGCCGGAGGCCGGCCGGTCCGGCCGGCTGTGGAGGCGACGTGACGATCGTTCCCGAGACGAAGATCTCCGTCCCGCCCCTCCCGGCGGACACCGTGCGCCGGCCGCTGTTGCGCCGCGAGCTCGACTCGATCCGCGACGTCGGACTCGTGTGTGCGCCGGCGGGCTACGGGAAGACCCTGCTGCTCGCCGAGTGGGCCGAGGCGGGGCGGCCGTCGACCGACACCGCCTGGGTGCACCTCGACGGCGACGACGACGACCCGCGCCTGTTCTGGGGTGCCCTGCTGGGGGCCCTGGCCCGGTGCCACACCGTGCCGGCGACCGCGCCGGTCCGCACCGGCCCGGACGGCCGGGGCTGGGACCTGTCCGCGGCCGGCCGACCCGAGTTCGGGGCCGCGGTCGCGGCGGCGCTCGGCGAGCTCGACCGCCCGGTCCGCCTGGTGCTCGACGACGTCCACGAGCTGAGCGCCCCCGAGGTGCTCCACGACGTCGCCCGGCTCCTGCGCCACCGCCCCGGGACGGTGCCGGTGGTCCTGGCCGGCAGGTGGGACCCGCCGATCGGGCTGCAGCGGTTCCGGCCCCAGGGCCGCCTGGTCGAGCTCCGGGCCGACCGCCTGCGCCTCGACCGGGACGAGGCGGAGGCGCTCCTGCGACGGGTCGGGGTCCGGCTCCATGCCGAGCAGCTCGACCGCCTCTACGGCCAGACGGACGGCTGGCCGGTCGGGCTGCGGTTCGCCGCCACGGCGCTGCAGGCGTCGCCGAACGTCGAGGGCTTCCTGGCGAGGTTCTCCGGTGTCGATCGGATGGTCGCCGACTACCTCGTCGACGAGGTGCTCAGCGGACTGCCCGCGTCGGCGATCGAGCTGCTGCGCCGCACCAGCGTCTCCGACGACGTCCCGGTGGCGCTCGCCGTCGAGCTGTCCGGCCGCGAGGACGCCGGGCACGTCCTCGCCGAGCTCGAGTCCAGGACCGCCCTGGTCCGCCTGCGCGGCCGGACACTGCAGACGTACCGGGTGCAGCCGCTGATCCGCAGCTACCTGCGCGGCGATCTCCAGCGGCGCAGCCCGCGGGCCGCCGGGGACCTGCACTCCGTGGCCGCCCGCTGGTGGCTCGAACGCGACCACCCGGCGACGGCCCTGACGCACGCCGCGCTGGCTGCCGATCCGGCCCTGCTCGTCGAGGTCGTCCGCCGGGTCGCCGTGCCGTTGCTGGTCACCGGCCAGCACCGAGCGCTGCGACGGGCGCTCCGCAGGGCAGGGGACGCCGTCGTGGCCGCCGATCCGTCCTTGTCGGTGGTGGCCGCGCTGGCCGCCCACCAGGCCGGCGATCGCCCCACCGGCGTCGCGGCCGCGCGGCAGGCCCGCCGGCGGTGGCCACCGGAGCCGTCGGCGCAGCTCGTCGTCCTGAGCACGATCGCGGACCGGCTCGGCGGGCTGCCACGGATCCTGGTCCGGGAGATCCCTCCCGGGGAGTCCCCGTGGGCCGACGGACCTCCGCCCGACGAGGCGACCGAGCTGTTGTCGCACGTCGCGGACTGTGCGGCACGGGTGCGTGGCCGCGACGGCGCCGAGGACCTCCGGCCCGTCCGGCGCACGCTCGACGAACTGCTGGTCCGGGCTCGCCGCACGGGCCGGGACCATCTCCTCCTGCAGTGCCACACGACGGCGGCCGCGGCGGCCGCGGCGGACGGGGACCTGCACGCGATGCGCGAGCACGCCGCGCACGCCGACGCCCTCGCCGGCGCCCGGGGGTGGGCGGCCTCGCCCGCGGCGCTCGACGCCCGCGCGCTGCTCGCCCACGCCGCACTTCTCGCCGCCGACCCGGAGCGCGTCCTCCGCCTGGTCGCCGACGCCCTGCACCGCGCCGAGACCGCGGAACCGCGGCTCCGGTTCGTCCTGGAGGTGCTGCGGGGGGCCGCCCTCGCCGACGGCGGTGACCGTCCTGGTGGCCTCGAGGTCCTCCAGCACGCCCGGGTCGTGCTCGGGGACCACGACGCCGACCGCATCGAGATCGCGCTCGCGGCCACGGCGGAGTTCGACATCGCGCTCCGGCTCGGGCACCACGCCGCGGCCTCCGCCGTGCAGGGCTGGCTCGCCGGGCGCTGCGGGACGGCCGGCGAGGCCGTGGTCATGCGCGCGCGGGCCGACGTGCTCGGCGGCCGCGTCGACCAGGCCCGCGCGACCCTGCACGGCCTCCTCGACGGCGGCCCGCGAGCCGTGCTGCCGGCCACCGTGGTGGAGGCCCAGCTGCTGTGCAGCGAGCTCGCGATCCGCGCGGAGGACCGGTTCGCCGCGGCCCTGGCCCTGCGGGACGCCGTCGGACTGGCCGAACCGCACGACCTGCTCCGGCCGTTCGTGCACGCCCGCCCCGTGGTGCGCCGGCTGCTGGCCCAGCAGTACGGCACCCTGGAGGTGGCGCACACCCTGCCGGGCCGGGCCCTGGTGCTCGCGCCCCCGGACGGCGAGCGACTCGACGCCGCGCTCAGCGTCCGCGAGCAGGCCGTGCTCGAGCTGCTGCCGTCCCTGGAGTCGCTCGAGGAGATCGCCGCCGACCTCACCGTCTCGGTCAACACCCTGAAGACGCACGTCCGGTCGATCTACGGCAAGCTCGGCGTCGGCAACCGCCGCGACGCCGTCGTCGTGGGCTACGAGCACGGCCTGATCCATCGCACCGTCTCCCCTCCGCGTCGGGCGACGGCACGCGCGAGGCGTCACGTCCCCGGCCGCGCCGGGGGACCGACGAGGAGGACCGGGTAGAGCCGGGGCCCGCCCGGGCCCACGGAAGCGACACTGGGGACTTTCGCCACTTCACCCCATCCCCTCGAGCTGCGAGGGTCTGCTGGAGTGCAGCCCGGGCACCCTGGGTGGGATCAGGCCCGCCCCGATGCTGACGACCCCCGTCGGCAGGGAACCGGACAGGTGGACGCGAGGGGTACATGACGCGGCACCGGTCGGTCAGGCTGAGGAGGGCGAGCGGGCCCCGGGCCGAGCCCGACCCGTCGATCCTGCCGGTTCCCGTCGCCGGTGGCCTCGTGCGACGCCCCCGGCTGCACGACGTGCTCGACGCCGGCGTGGCGGCCCCGGCGACCCTCGTGGCCGCGGCGGCCGGGTGGGGCAAGACCGTGCTGCTCGGATCGTGGATCGAGGCCGGCGCCGGCGGCCGGGCCGTGGTGTGGGTGACCCTCGACGCCGACCAGGACGCCCCGCAACCGTTCTGGCGGGCCGTCGCGGCGGCGCTCGTCGAGGCGACGGACGGGGACGGGCCCGACACCCTCGGCCGGATCGTCGCCGGCGGCGTGGAGACCGAGTACCTGCCGGCTGCCGTCGCGGACGCGCTCCGGGACGCGCCGACCCCCGTCGTCGTGGTCCTGGACAACTACCACGAGATCGGCTCGGCCGAGGTGCACGCGGGGCTCCTCCGCCTCGTCGAGCGACCGGTCCCGAGCCTGTCGATCGTGGTGGCCACCCGCAGGGACCCGCCCTGGCCGCTGCAACGGCTGCGCGTGGCCGACCTGCTCCGCGACGTGCGTGCCACCGATCTCGCGTTCCGGTCGGACGAGGCCGCGGAGCTGTTCGCCCGCCTCGGCGTGGACCTCACCGCCGGCCAGGTCGAGCGGCTCCTGGACCGGACCGAGGGATGGCCGGCGGGGCTGCGGCTGGCCGCCCTGCACCTGCACGACCGGTCGGACGTCGACGCCGCGGTCGAGGCCTTCTCAGGCGACGACCACAGCGTCGCCGGCTACCTGCTGACCGAGGTGCTCGACCAGCAGGCACCCGAGCTGATGACCTTCCTCACCGCCGTCAGCGTCGTCGACCTCGTGTGCGCGGATCTCGCCCGCGTGCTCACCGGCCGCGCCGAGGCGGGCCGGGTCCTGGCCGACCTCGCGGCGTCCCACCTCTTCGTGCGCGAGGCGGACCGTCCGGGGCGCTGGTTCCGGCTGCACCGCCTCGTCCTCGACATCCTCCGCGCGCGCACGGTGACCGCACGCGAACGCCGGGACCTGCATCGCCGGGCGACGGAGTGGTTCCGCGGCCACGACATGCCGCTCGAGGCCATCCGCTCGGCCGTGGGCGGTGGCCTGTGGCGGCTGGCGGCCGACCTCACGGGGGTCCACGCGGTGGCGCTCGTGATGGGGGGCGACGGCGCGCTGCTGGAACACGTGCTGGAACGGGTCCCGACCGCGGTCGCGGGGGCCTACCCGGAGCTCGCAGCGGGGCTGGCCGGGGCACGCGTCGCGCAGGGCAGCGGGCTCGACGTGCCCCGGCTCCTGGAGGCGGCCCGCACCGCACCGGCCGACGGGCTGCCGGACGACCGGCGACGGCGTGCGGAGGTGCTCCGGCAGATGAGCGCCGGCGGCCTCGGGCGGCTCCTCGGCGACTGGACCGCCGTGCAGGAGGCCTACCGCCGGGTCCCGCACGAGTCCGGTGCGCTCGCGACGCTCGGGATGGCCGGCGCGGAGATCGTGCCGGTGGTGGCCCACAACAACCTCGGCACGGCCGCGCTCTGGACCGACGACCTCGACGCCGCGGAACGCCATCTCAGCGCGGCCGCCGACGCGGCGGTACCCGGCGTCGTCCTGGCACAGTTGAACGCCGCGTCCTACCGCGCGCTCCTGCGGGCCGAGCGTGGCGAGCTCGACGCCGCCGAGGCGGAGGGGCACAAGACCCTCGCCGCCGCGGCCGCCGCCGGCCTGGAGCTCGCGGTGCAGGTCGCCGCGGCCCACCTCGCCCTCGTGCGGGTGGCGCTGGACCGGGGCGATCCCGCGGCCGCCGACGAGCAGCTGGCCCGGCTGCCGGCGTCCGAGACCATGCGCGCTGAACCGCACGTCCGGCTCGCGACCGCGCTCCTGGCCGCGGAACGGCGCGCGCTGTCCGGGGACCACGAGTCCGCGTTGGCGGTGCTCCGGAGAGGACTCGACGCGGACGCCGACCGCGCCCCGCGGATCCTGCGCGAACGGGCGGAGCTCCTGGAGGCCTCGCTCGTCGTGCACACGGGCGGCCCGGAGCGCACCCTCGCCCTGCTCGACCGGGCCGGCCCGCCGACAATGCCCGAGGGCCTCGTGACCGCTGCGCTGCTCCGGCTGCGACTCGGGGACCTCGACACCGCTCACCTGTACCGCGCCGGGCTGGGCGATCCCCCGACGGTCCGGCTCCGCGTCCGGGTCCTCCTCCTCGACGCCCTGCTGGCCGCGGCGGACGACGACCACGACCGCGCCCGGGACCGGTGCGAGGACGCCCTGGTCGCCGCCCTCCCCGGCGGGTTGCGCGGCCCGTTCCTCGACGAGGGGACGGACCTGCGCCCCGTGCTGCAGGCGTGTCTCGAGCGCGGGACGGCTGCCCCTGGATTCGTGCTCGACCTGCTCGGACGCCTCGCGGCGGGACCGGACGACACCGGAGCGGTCCGGCCGCTCGCGGACCCGCCCACCGAACGCGAGCGGACGGTCCTGCGCTATCTCGGCAGCAGCCTGAGCAACGCCGAGATCGCCGCGGAGCTCTACGTCTCGGTCAGCACGGTGAAGACCCACCAGCGCGCCCTCTACCGCAAGCTCGGGGCGGTGGGCAGGCGCGACGCGGTCCGCCGGGCCCGGCTGCTGGGGCTGCTCTGACCACACGACCGGCCCGGAGGGGGCGCGCTCATCCCATGCGGATGGTGTGCCGTCGCACCGGGACCGGCATCGTCGAGCCGTCGACCGCTGGAGGAGGTCACAGTGAGCTGCGAGTACTCGGTGCGTGTGCGGGGACGTCTCAGCCCGGCCCTCCTGGCCGCGCTGGACCCGCTCCGCCCGGCCCACCCCACGGAGACCGAGCTGCGCGCCCGGGTCGACGACCAGGCGGAGCTGCAGGAACTGCTCGCCCGGCTGCAGGATCTGGGGATCGAGCTCGTCGGGCTGCAACGGATCCCGGCCGGACCCCAGCGCGGACCACGGCGCTGAGCACGGCGCTGAGCACGGCGCCGGCGTCCGGCGGTTCCGGCGCGGCCCCATGGGCCACGACCACCCGTCCAGGATGACCACTCGCGTCCCCGCCGCCCCGACACTTGTCCCCGTCGGCAGGGTTCCCGAGCTGCCGCTCCCGGATGTCGGAGGCGTCATGATGCACATGCTCGGCGGGCCGACGGCACGACCGGGCCGGGCCGCCCTGCGCGTCGCGGCGGCCGCGCTCGGCATCGCCGCGGTCGCAGGGTGTTCCGCGCAGCCGCCCGCGCCGCCGTCGGCACCGCCCGCGCCGCCCGCGACGACCTCGGCGCCCGCGACGACGGGGTACTCGCCGCAGCTCTGCACGGCCGCCGCGGAGTTCCAGGCCGCGGCCAACGCGATCGTCGGGATCGACGCGACGAAGGTCGGCACGGACGGCGTCAAGGCCGCCCTGCAGGACCTCGCCGACGCGGGGCGGAACCTGGCCACCGCGGCGGGCGCGCAGTTCGGCCCCCAGGTCGAGGCCCTCGAGCAGGCGCTCGCCGCACTCCAGACGACCATCGCCGGCATCACGGACCAGGCGAGCCTGTCGGCGAAGCTGGGGGCGCTCGCCGCGTCCGTCGCCCAGGTCGAGGCCGCGGCGGCGCCGATCGTCGAGAGCGTGCGGACGGGCTGTCCGGGGGTCCCGACGGTCGTGGCACCTCCGACGTCGTGAACCGCACGGCGGGCCGTCCCCGCGACGGCCCGCCGTGCCGGGTCACCCGGCCCGTCCGTCCCTCTCCGCGGCCCCGACCACGAGCCCGCGCCGGTTGCTGCGGGCGCCCGCGTCCAGCCCGTCCGATCCCGGACGACGCCCCGGACCGGGGCGCAGCAGACCCAGGCCGTGGAGCCGTTCGAGCCGCCGGACCGTGTAGGGGTGGGAGCGCGGCAGCTGCGCGAGCCCGACCCAGAACCCCCGCAGCTCCTGGCCCTGCCGGAGCAACGCGGGGATGTCGACGTGCCGCTCGGTGTGGCGGCCGGAGGCGAGCAGGACCAGCCCCGTCGCCCCGTCCGGCTCCAGGTACGCGCCGTGCCGGTCGCACGAGTACTCCCGCAGCCGGGACAACGTCGGCCCGAGCAGCGGGATGCGCTGCGAGTAGGCGACGGCGAGCTGGTACCAGAGCGCGACGTGGTGCAGGCGGATGTGCCCCAGCTCGTGGCCGAGGATGAACCGCAGGCCCTCGCGGTTCCCGTCGTCGAGGTGGGCGAACAGCTCGTTGGAGAGCACGACGTAGTCGTGTCCCGTCGCCTGGGCGGCGAAGGCGTTGAGGGCGCCGTTGCCGTTGGCCAGGAAGATGTCCGGCCGACGCCGCAGGCCGAACCGTGCCGCGAGGTCCTCCGCGGTGCGGTACAGCTCGGGGTACTGCTCCGGCGACAGCTGCACGGCCGTGCCCCGGGTCGAGGCCCGCTGCGTCTCGCGGACCACGACCAGGGCGGGCACCAGCAGCAACAGTCCGAACAGGGCGGCCCGGATGCCGTTCGCCCACGCCGTGTCCTGCAGCGCCGGCGGGACGAACGGCAGCACGAGGGCGACCCGGACGATCGCCACGACGATCGCGACGTTCAGGACCACCATGAACACGAAGAACGGGAGCTCGGCCGGATGCCGGAGCCGGTTCGGCGGCGGTGCGGTGGGGCTCTCGGACCGCACGGCCTTCGCCCCTCGCCGGCGCCGGCGCCGGTCAGTGCGCCGGCTCACCGAGCGAACGGCCGAGGGCCTTGGCCTTCAGCGACTCGTACTCGGTCTGGGTGATCGCGCCCTGGTCGAGCAGGCGCTTCGCCTCGGCGATCTGTGCGGTGGGCCCGCCGGCGTCGCCGTTCGCGGTGGCGATCCGGCGCACGTCGCGCTCGTAGGCATCGCGGACCGCGGCAGCGTCCGCCTGCCGGCGCTCGCCCATCTTCCGGCCCTCCGCGATCAGGTACACGAGCGAGCCGACGATGGGCAGGACGATGATCAGCACCGTCCAGCCCGCCTTCCCCCAGCCGCCGATGTCGTCGCGCCGGAAGATGTCGCCGAAGATCACGAAGATCATCCAGAACCACAGGACGAAGCCGAAGAACACGAGCATCGTCCAGAACAGGTCGAGCAACGGGTAGTCGGTCTGTGCGAGGAGCATGTCCAACCCCTTCTTCCTGGTCTGCCGTCCGGGCGTACCGGGCCGGGGGCCGGAGTCGCTCCGGCCGGTGGTCCGCGGCGCCGACGCGGCGTCCGTCGCCGGTGTCGTGCCTCAGGAAGGACGATCGACCGTGATCGGCGCCGATGTGCCATCCCGGACGGGTGATTGCGGGTCCGCGAGGGCGTTCGTGTCCGGGGTGGACGGCGTCGGGGGTGCCCGGTCGGGCGCGCGCGGCTGGTCGAGGAACTCCACGACCCCGAGCAGGACCACGAGCGCGACGACGACCCACAGGACGTCCCACCCCGACGGCCGGTCGACGAGCACGAGCACGAGCGCGGCGAGGACCACCAGCGCCGTCCGCAGCAGGGTGCGGTGCGCGTGCACCCACGGCCCCACCGGGCCCTCGGCGAGCCATCGCCCGACCGCGCCGCGCCGCAGGGACGCGACGCCGCCGGCGAGGGCACCCCGGAGCCGCACCGCGGCGGTCGAGGGGCCCGTGAGCCACGCCGCCAGCGCGACCACCAGGCCGATCACGAACAGCGTGCGCAACGCGGCCCGGACGAAGCGCACCACGATGTCGAAGGCCGAGGACACCGCCGCGGCCGACGACTCGGCGACGCCGCCGACGACGAGGCCCCGCACCGCGAACAGGGCGAGGGCCAGCACGAACATCGTCGCCATCACCCCGATGCCGACGACCAGGGTCGCCCGCCGCCGGCGGCGCGCCAGCAGGACCCCGCCGATCAACAGGGCCAGGGTGACCCACGGCAGCCACGTGGCCGTGACGTCGAGCAGGTGGTAGAGCGTCTGGGCCCGGATCAGGGTGGTGGCCGGGAAGAGGGGGATCGTCGGGTGGATCGCGGGGATGCGTGCCGCGAGCTCGAACCCCGACGCGACGAGCTTCTGCTTCGCGGCCTCGATGAACGGGTAGAGGTCGAGGACGACCTTGCCGTCCTGGATGCCGACGGCCGAGGACTGCCCCTCCAGCACCGCGGCCATCTGCTGGTGCGACAGCGTGAGCGCCTGCTGCGCCGCGGCGACGAAGGCAGGGCTGGCCACCAGCTCCTGCACCTTGTCGCCGACGAAGGTGCGGGTGCCGTCGGCCAACGGGCCGGTGAGCCCGTGCAGCCGCTCGGCGATCGGGGCGGGCAGCCCCTGGGCGGCCAGTGCGTCCACCGCCTGGTTCGCCAGCTGCTGCACGTCGACCTGGGCGAAGACCTCGGCGGTGACCCGGTCGGCCACCACCGTCTGCACCGCCGGGTCCTGCAGGACCGGCCCGACGGTCGCCACGAACCGGTCGGTGTCGGCGAGCTGGTTGTGCGTCCACACCGCCAGCACGGACACCGGGACCAGCAGCAGGCCCAGGACCAGCAGCACCGCCGAGCCGACCGAGGCCCACCGGACCGGGCCGTGCCGCCGCGCGGCCGGCGGCGACGGGGGTGCGGCACGCAGCGCGGCCAGCTCGGCCCGCAGCCGTTCCAGCTCCGCCCGCTCCTCGGCGGTCAGGGGCGCCGCCGCCGGTGCAGCGGTGCCGGTGGCGGCCGCCGGATCCGGAGGGACGGGCTGGTCGGGTCGATCGACGACGGACATCGTGGCCCTCCTCGCCTGGGGCGCCCGGACCAGCGCACCTTCCGACGGGCGGCCCCGGGGGGCATCACCTCCTGCGGGCGAGCGGGGGAAGTCGCCGGCCGCGAATATGCGGGGCCTCGACCTCAGTGCCGGGCGCGCTCACCCGTGGGTCGAGCTCGCCGAGCTGCACCGGGGCAGCCCGTTCCGCCATGATCGGTGTGCATGAGCGTGTCGTTCGCCGCCGTCGTCCTGGGGTCGCCGGACCCCGTCGCCCTCGCCGGGTTCTACCGGGAGCTGCTCGGCTGGGAGACCGTCGAGGAGCAGCCCGACTGGGTCCGGCTGCGGGACCCCCGCCGGGAGCGTCCCGGGCTGAGCTTCCAGCTCGAGCCGCCGCAGGTCCCGCCCGCCTGGCCCGCGCGGCCGGGCGCGCCGCAGATGCAGCTGCACGTCGACCTCCTGAGCACCGATCTCGCCGCGGACGTGGACCGGGCCGTCCGACTGGGCGCCAGACTGGAGGCCGATCAGCGACAGGAGGGCGTCCGGGTGCTGCGCGATCCCGACGGGCACCCGTTCTGCCTCTTCGTCGCGGGAGCCTGAGCCGACCGAGACCCGTCACGAACCGGACGCGCTCAGGGGAGCGGATCGGGCAGGACCGAGACGAGCGTGAGCCCGAGGGCGTCGAGCTGGGCGATGATCCCGTGCAGGTGCGAGTCGTCCAGCACCTCGCCGTCGATCACCGTCTGCGGTGGCAGCTCCGTGATCCGCATGTCGCCGAGTGCGGCACGCGCATCCTCGGACAGGACGCCGTCGACGCGGAACTCGTAGTGCATGGGTCATCGGCTCCGTTCTCGTCGGCAGCGCGGTCAGCCGGAAGCGAGGCTGCCCGGCGACGGTGGGCCGGTCCTCATCCGTGACGAGTGAACGGGCCCGGCGGCTCGGCCGCCGCGTTCACTCCGTCCAGGCGTGCAGGCCGGCGCGGGCCGGCTGCGCGACGACGACGGACTTCGCCTCGATCCCGCCCCGCTCCTCGCCCCGTTCAGCCCGCCACCGCGCGGTAGCGGCCGGGCTCCACCTCCGCGACGACCCCCGTGCGGACGAGCCGGGCGATGTGCTGCTCGGCGGTGCGCGCCTCGACGCTCTCCACGTGCGGGGCCTCGACGTGCGGCCGGTAGACGAACCGGTGGTCGACGACGTCGGCGAGGGTCCGCGGCTCGGCGAGGAACTCGGTGAGCGCCTCGTCCCGCCGCCCGATCACCTCCCGGTACGCCCGCAGCCTGCGGCGGAACTCGTCCGCCCCCTCGACCACGCCCTTCTGGTGGAAGGTGCCGAACCAGCGCGCGTCGACGGACCCGCAGATGTCGATCGACCGCTCGAAGCCCTCGAGGCTGCTCACCCGGTCCCCGTAGTACGGCCCGAAGGAGGTGAGGTCGATGTCGGCGATGTAGAGGAAGCCGTCCGGCTCGACCAGCAGCCCGCAGTGCCCCGCGGTGTGCCCGGGCAGGTGCACCACGGTCGCCGTGCGGTCGCCGAGGTCGAACCGGTGGCCGTCCGGCACACCCACGGCGTCCGGGCGGCTGCGGACCCGGAACTCGGCGGCCAGGGAGTCCGCGAGCTCCGCCGTGGCGTCGGCGGGCAGGCCGTAGCCGGCGAGCAGCACCTGCGTGTCGCGGACCGCGGGCAGGTCGGCGGTGTGCACGTGGACTGGGGCGTCGAACGCGTCGATCGCCACCAGGTGGTCCTCGTGGGCGTGGCTGACGACGACCGCGTCGGCCGCCGGGAGGGCGTCCTGCTCGATCAACGCGAGCGACGGGTCCACGAGGAGCGTGCCCGCGCTGCCCCGGACCAGCAGCGAGTTCCCGTACGGGTAGCCGCCGCCGTTCGCCGCCCGCAGCAGCGTCACCTGCCCGTACTCCTCGGGTGTCCAGCCCGTCGTCCCCATCGACGCCTCCCGTCGCGCACCATCGCCTCCCGGTAGTTCTGCCTTGTGGCCACGGCCCGCGTCAATCGGCGCCGTGCCGCGACGATGCACGCGCCGGCCCGGCGCGGTGCGACGACGAGGTCAGACGGTGCGGCCGGTGCCGTTCGCCGGCCGCTCGTCCCGACCCCGCCCCGCCGGTCTGCACTAACCTCGGGGCGTGGATCGGGGGAACCTGCGGATCTCGGACGCCGACCGCGAGGCCGCCGCGCAGAGGCTGCACCTCGCGATGTCCGAGGGCCGCATCACGCTGGCCGAGCTCGAGGAGCGCCTGGGCGCCGTCTACGCCGCCAGGACCTACGCCGAGCTGGAACCGCCGTTCGCGGACCTGCCCGCGGCGTCCGGTCCGCCCGCGGCACCGCAGGTACAGGTCCCCGCCGTCCGCGAGGACCTGCACCTGAACACCGAGATGGGGTCGATCAAGCGGACGGGCGACTGGCCCGTCCCGCCGAAGCTCCGGCTGACGACCAGCATGGGCTCGATCCACCTGGACCTGACCGGGACCGCGACGCCGCCGCGGATCGCCGTCGACGTCGCCACCGGGATGGGCTCGATCACGATCGTCCTGCCGCCCGGCGGCTCGGCGGACGTCGACGGCGTCACGACCTCCTGGGGATCCGTGTCGACCAAGGTCCCGCACACCCCCTCCGGATCCGGGCCGCACCTCGTGGTGACGGGCAGCGCCGGGATGGGCAGCCTGACGATCCGGTACGCCCGCAAGGGGCTGAAGGACTGGTTCGGCGCCTGATCAGCCGAGCGTCGTCTCCGCGGCGCCCGAGGGTTCCGGGTCCGGGAGCCGCCGCATCCGCAGGGAGTTGGCGACGCCGAGCGCGGCGGCGAGCAGCGGGACGAGCAGCCCGATCTGCAGCGCGAACGGGCGGGCCTCGGTGTTGATCCGGATGATCTCCTGCCGGATCGCCTCGGGCTGCGTGGCGAGCAGCTCGGCGAGCCGGGTGTTGCTCATCAGCTCGGCGTCCTCCTCCAGCACCTGCGCGACCTGCTGTTTCTCGGCGGGCGGCAGCACAGTGCTCGCCTCGGTCTCCGCCGTGAAGGTGTAGGCGAGGGCGGCCAGCATGATCGCGCCGGCGAAGGCGAGGCCGAAGGAGAGCCCGAACGACCCGGCCGCCGAGTTGACCCCGGCCGCCTCGCTCACCCGCTCCTCCGGGACCGGTGACAGCGTGTAGTTGTTCAGCTGCGACACCAGCAGGCCCAGCCCCGCACCGGCGATCACGAGCGGGCCGACGAGGACCCAGCCCGTGCCGGCGCGCGGCACGAGCGGCAGCAGGATCAGGATACCGATCATCACGAGCCCGAAGCCGACGCCCACCACGGTGGCCGGTCGGCGCTTCCCGCTGCGCTTCCCGGCCAGGACGGCCAGCCCGAACATGCTCAGCGACAGCGGCGCGATCGTGAGGCCGGCCTCCATGGCGTCGTACTCGAGCACCATCTGCAGGAAGATCGGGAGCACGATCATGGTGCCGCCCAGCGCGACCTGCTGCAGCAGCTGCTGCGAGACGCCGATCCGGAAGTGCGCCGAGGAGAACAGCCCGGCGTCCAGCAGGGCCGGCTCCGCCCGGCGCGCCCGGTGCCGCAGCCAGAACACCAGGCCCACCAGCCCGAGGACGCCGATCGCCAGGACGAGGCCGACCCGCTCGCCGCCCTCCTGCCACACCAGGATGCCGAGGACCAGCCCGCCCATCCCGAGGACCGAGAGGGCCGCACCGACGAGGTCGACGCCCCGGGGACCGGTGTAGGGGACGTCGCGCACGAGCTTCGCGCCACCGAGCACCACGGCGATCACCACGACCTCGAGCACGAACCCGACCCGCCAGGACAGGTAGGTCGTGATGAAGCCGCCGAGCAGCGGGCCCACGGCGGCCGCGATCGCCGCCGCGGCCCCCACCAGGGCGTACACCTGCTTGCGCGCCGCGCCGTCGAAGTTGCCGTGGATGAGCGACTGCATCGCCGGCAGCAACAGCGACGCGCCGATCCCGCCGATCACCGCCCAGAACACGATCACCGCGGTCAGGCCCTGGGCGAACGCCATCGCCGTCGCGCCCACCGCGTAGCCGAGCAGCCCGAGCACGTAGGCACGCTTGCGCCCGATGAGGTCGCCGACCTTGCCGCCGATCAGGATGAACGCGGCGGACACCAGCGCCTCGAGCGCGATGGCCGACTGCACGCCGCTGACCGTCGTCCCCAGGTCGCGGACCACGGCGGAGATCGACACGTTCATCAGCGACGTGTCGACCACCAGCACGAACATCGCCATGGCGAGCAGGAGCCCGAGGAGCCGGCTGCCTCCCGCGCCCTCCGCCGCCTTCGGGTCGTCCCCGCCGGTGCTCACGTCCCGGTCCCGGCCGCGCCGTCAGGCCTTCTCAGCGCGGTACGGGACGAGTGCCCAGATCACGATCACGTTCAGCGCGATGAGCATCAGGCCCCAGATCGGGAAGTGCGGGAGGAACGCGAAGTGCGCCACGATGTTCAGCGCGGCCGCCGTGATGCCGAGCGCCCGCGCCCAGGACGCGCCCCACAGGACGCCGGCGCCCGCCGCACCGAGCAGCACGGCCAGCACCAGGTGGATCCAGCCCCAGGTGGCCAGGTCGAGCGTGTAGGTGTACTGCGGCCCGCGCACGAGGACTTCGTCCTGGACGATCGACGCGATGCCGGTGAGGACGCCGCACGCTCCGGCGAGCAGCATCAGGACCGCGGCGAACAGGGCGAAGGTGGTCGTGAACTCCGTCCGGCCCCCGGGCGTCGCCGCTCCGCCTGACTCGGCTCGGTGCGGCGTGGCGTGCGTGCTCATCATGGACTCCCTTCGGTGGCCCAGGTCTCGGGCGTCACGCTGACCTGTCGGCTCCGCCGCGGCCCCATCCCGGACGGGTGAATCGGCATCCGCCCCGCGGCCGGAGACTCCGCGCCGGGTGGACGACGTCGAACGGGGAGGCGCGGTGGGTGCGGAGAGCGAGCGGGTACGGGGGTTCGCGAGCCTCGACGAGGGGCTGCGGTCGGGTGACCCGTGGTACCGCTGGGGGCCCTACCTCAGCGAGCGGCAGTGGGGGACGGTCCGCGAGGACTACAGCCCGGACGGCGAGGCCTGGTCCTACCTGCCGCACGACCGGGCCCGCTCCCAGGCCTACCGCTGGGGCGAGGACGGCCTGGCCGGCTTCTCCGACGTCGAGCAGCGGCTCTGCCTCGGCCTGGCGCTGTGGAACGGGCGCGACCCGATCCTCAAGGAACGGATCTTCGGGCTGACCGGCCCCGAGGGGAACCACGGCGAGGACGCCAAGGAGTACTGGTGGTACCTCGACGCCGTCCCGTCCCACGCCTGGAACCGCTGGCGGTACCACTACCCCCAGCGCGCCTTCCCCTACGAGGACCTGGTGGCCACCAACGGGGCGCGCGGCCGGCACGACCCGGAGTACGAGCTGCTCGACACCGGCGTCTTCGACGACGACCGCTACTGGGTCGTCGAGGTCCACTACGCCAAGGCGGACCCGGACGACCTGCTGGTCACCGTCGAGGTCACGAACGCCGGCCCCGAGCGGGCCGAGCTGCACGTCCTGCCGACGCTGTGGTTCCGCAACACCTGGTCCTGGGACCCGGACGCCACCGCGCCGGTGATGCGGGCGATCGGCCCCGCGGCGGTCGCCGTGCCGCACCCCTTCCTCGGTGACCTGGAGCTGGTCGCCGGTCCCGCTCCGGACGGCGCCGAACCCGAGTTGTTGTTCTGCGACAACGAGACCAACCTCCAACGGCTCTACGGGACCCCCGGGCCGGAGTACCCGAAGGACGGGATCGCCGACCACGTCGTGCACGGCGCGGCCACGGTGAATCCGGAGGGCACCGGTACGAAATGCGCGGTCCGGTACCGGGTGGCGGTCGACCCCGGTGCGACGGTGGAGCTGCGGCTGCGGCTGCGCCCGCAGGACCGGCCGGGCGACCTGGGCGAGGACTTCACGCAGGTCCGCGACCGGCGGCGCGCCGAGGCGGACGAGTTCTACGGCGAGCTGACGCCCGCGGCGGCGTCGGCCGACGAGGCGAACGTGATGCGCCAGGCCTTCGCCGGGCTGCTGTGGAGCAAGCAGTTCTACCACTACGACGTGGCCCGCTGGCTCGACGGCGACCCGGGCCAGCCCCGGCCGCCCGCCTCCCGGGAGCACGGGCGCAACGCCCGGTGGCGGACCTTCAACTCGTTCGACGTCATGTCCATGCCGGACAAGTGGGAGTACCCCTGGTTCGCCTCCTGGGACCTCGCCTTCCACTGCGTCGCGCTGGCGCACGTCGACCCGGCCTTCGCGAAGTACCAGCTGATCCTGGTGTGCCGGGAGTGGTTCCAGCACCCCGACGGCGCCCTGCCCGCCTACGAGTGGGACTTCGGCGACATCAACCCGCCGGTGCAGGCGTGGGCGGCGCTCGAGGTGTTCGCCCTCGACGGCGCCCGCGACGTCGACTTCCTCTCCCGGGTCTTCGACAAGCTCCTGGTCAACTTCACCTGGTGGGTCAACCTGCAGGACTCCGACGGCTCGAACGTCTTCGAGGGCGGCTTCCTCGGCCTCGACAACATCGGCCCGATCGACCGCTCGCACCTGCCCCCGGGGTTCGTGCTGGAGCAGTCCGACGCGACCGGCTGGATGGCCGCCTACGCGCTGGCCATGGGCGTCATGGCGGCCGTGCTGCGGGCCTCCGGCCAGCGGCCCGCCGACGACCTGGTGCGCAAGTTCCTCGAGCACCTCGCCGCCATCCGCGGCGCCGTCGAGGCGGAGGGCCTGTGGGACCCGGAGACCGGCCTGTTCGCCGACCGGCTCCTCACCCCCGACGGCACGGTCGTGCCCGTCGCCGTGCGCTCGATGGTGGGTGTGATCCCGATGCTCGCGGCCGGGGTCGCGGACGAGACGACGCTGCGCCGCGCGGCCGCCGCGGGCAAGCACGTCTCCCGGCTCCTCGACCGCAAGGGCCTCGACGACGAGGCGGACCTCGCGGCGCGCGGTCTGCTGCGCGGCGGGCCCGGGAACCGGCAGCTGCTGCTCGGCGTGGTCGGCGTCGACAAGCTCGAGAGCCTCCTCGCCCAGCTCTTCGACCCGGCGGAGTTCCTCTCGCCGCACGGCCTGCGCTCGGTGTCCGCGTACCACCGCGAGCACCCGTACGTGCTCGACGCGCCCGGCCTGCACGCCGAGATCGACTACGAGCCCGCCGAGTCGACCGTCGCCATGTTCGGCGGCAACTCCAACTGGCGCGGGCCCGTGTGGTTCCCCGTCAACCACCTCGTGGTGACCTCGCTGGAGCGCTACCACCGCTTCTTCGGCGACGACCACACCGTCGAGTACCCCACCGGTTCGGGCAAGCGGCTGCGCCTCGACGAGGTCGTGGCGGACCTGTGGGAACGGCTGGTGTCGCTGTTCCTGGTCGGCGACGACGGCCGGCGGCCCTGTTTCGGCGGGGTCGAGCGGCTGCAGCGCGATCCCCGCTGGAAGGACAACCTGCTGTTCAACGAGTACTTCCACGGCGACGACGGCGCCGGGCTGGGCGCGTCCCACCAGACCGGCTGGACCGGGCTGGTCGCCGACGTGATCCGCCGCCGGCACGGCGCGGTCGACCCGGTCGGGGACGTGCTGCGCAGGCTGCGGGAGCAGGGGCCGGACCGGTGAGCCCGCGTCCCGTGCTGCCCGGGGCCGTCGCCCCGCTGGGTGCCACCGTGCGCGCGGGCGGCACGAACTTCGCCGTGGCCTCGCGGGCCGACGCGGTCGAGCTCTGCCTGTTCGACGGCGCGGACGAGCGCCGGCTCGCCCTGACCGAGTACGACGCCGGGGTCTGGCACGGCTTCGTGCCCGGCGTCGGCCCCGGTCAGGCCTACGGCTTCCGCGCGCACGGCCCCTACGAGCCGGCCCGCGGCCTGCGCTACAACCCGGCCAAGCTGCTGCTCGACCCGTACGCCCGGGCGGTCACCGGTGAGGTCCGCTTCGGACCCGAGGTGCTCGGGCACGACCCGGACGATCCCGGGCGGCCGAGCACCCTGGACTCGGCCCCGCACGTCCCGCGCAGCCTCGTCGTCGGCCGGCCTGCGACGACCTCCGAGCCGGCGCCGCGGTACTCCTACGCGGACACCGTGATCTACGAGGTGCACGTCAAGGGTTTCACCGCGGCCCATCCCGGCGTACCGCCCGCGTTGCGCGGCACCTACGCCGGGCTGGGGCACGACGCGGCCGTGGCCCACCTCGTCGGCCTGGGCGTGACCACCGTGGAGCTGCTCCCGGTGCACCACCACGTGTCCGAGGCGTTCCTGCCGGCGCGAGGGCTCACGAACTACTGGGGCTACAACACGATCGGCTACCTCGCCCCGCACCCCGGGTACTCGGCCGAGGTCCGGCGCGGGCGGCCCGGCGGGGAGGTCGAGGAGTTCCGGGCGATGGTCGAGGCGCTGCACCGGGCGGGCCTGGAGGTCGTGCTCGACGTCGTCTTCAACCACACCGGGGAGGGCGACCCGCACGGCCCGACGCTGTGCCACCGCGGCCTCGACAACGCCGGCTACTACCGGCTCGACCCCGCCGACCCGCGCCGCTACCTCGACACCACCGGCTGCGGCAACTCCCTCAACACGGCCGATCCGTTCACGTTGCAGCTGGTCATGGACTCGCTGCGGTACTGGCTGACCGTGATGGGCGTCGACGGGTTCCGCTTCGACCTGGCCCCCACCCTCGCCCGTGACGACGGCGGGTTCGACCGCCTCGCCGCCTTCTTCGACCTCGTCTCCCAGGACCCCGTGGTGTCGCGGGCGAAGCTCATCGCCGAGCCGTGGGACGTCGGGCGGGCGGACAGCTACGACCTCGGCCGGTTCCCGCCGCTGTGGCGGGAGTGGAACGGCCGCTACCGCGACACCGTCCGCGACTTCTGGCGCAGCCACGACGGCCTGCTCGGCGAGTTCGCGACCCGCTTCGCCGGCTCGGCCGACCTCTACGGCGGCCGTGGGCGCCGGCCCACCGCGTCGGTCAACTTCGTCACCGCGCACGACGGGTTCACCCTCGCCGACCTCGTGACCTACGACCGCAAGCACAACGAGGCCAACGGCGACGACAACCACGACGGCACGGACGACAACCGCTCGTGGAACTGCGGCCAGGAGGGGCCGACCGACGACCCCGAGGTGCGGGCGCTGCGGGCCCGGCAGCAGCGGGCCCTGCTCACCACGCTGCTGCTCTCGTTCGGGGTCCCGATGCTGCTGGGCGGCGACGAGCTCGGCCGCACCCAGCGCGGCAACAACAACGCCTACTGCCACGACGACGAGCTGACCTGGTTCGACTGGGCCGATGTCGACGACGGGCTGCTCGCCTTCACCGGCACGCTGATCGCCCTGCGGCGGGCGCATCCCGTGTTCCGCCGGCGCCGGTTCCTCTCCGGCGTCGACTGGCGGAACCTGCGCTGGTACGGCCCGGCCGGCACGATCCTGACCGCGGCCGAGTGGGCGGACCCCTCCGCCCGCTGCGTCGCGACGTACCTCGACGGCCGGGACTCCCCCGACCACGACGCCGAGGGCCGTGCGCTGCTCGACGACGACTTCCTCGTCCTGGTCAACGCCTGGTGGGAGCCCGTCGGGTTCACCGTGCCGGCGCTGCGCACCGGCCAGGTGTGGGCGCCCGAGATCGACACCTTCGCCCTCGAAGGGACGGGGACCCACGGCAAGCCCACGGCGGGCGACGTCGTGACCGTGGGGCCGCGCTCGGTCGTCGTCCTGCGGGCTCCGACCGACTGAGGTGGCGGTCAGCTCCGATCCGGTTCGATCCGCGTGACCCCGGTGTGGTCCGGTGCGACCATGCCCGCATGACGGTCATCGAGCGCGTCCGTTCGGCCGACGGCACCGAGATCGCCCTCGAGCAGGTGACCGACGGGCCCCGGCGATTGCTGCTGGTCCCGGGCGGTCCCGCCGGCCGGCGCCGCTGGGCGCGCACCGCGGCCCTGCTCGACGGCCACTACGCCTGCTGGCTGATGGACCGCCGCGGCAAGGGCGACTCCGGCGACACCCTGCCCTACGCGTTCGCCCGCGAGTTCGAGGACCTCCGGGCCGCGGCCGGGCGGCTCGCGAGCCAGGGGCCGCTGAGCGTGGGGGCGAACTCCAGCGGCGCCTCCGTGGTCCTCGGGGCCGCGGTGCGCGGCCTCCCGGTCTCCGAGCTGTTCCTCTACGAGCCGCCGTGGCCGGTCGACGGCCCGCTGACGCCGCCGGCGACCATCGACGCCCTCGACGTGATGATCACCGACGGCGACCGGGCCGGGGCGGTGGCGCGGGCCCTGACCGAGGTCGTCGGCGTGCCGGCCGCCGCCGTGCCCGGCATGCGCACGCTGCCCACCTGGGCCGAACGCGTCGCGCTCGTGCACACCTGGACCCGCGAGATGCGGGAGATCGACCGGCTCCCCGGGGTCGACGCCCTGGCCGCGGTCGACGTGCCCGTGGTGCTGCTGCTCGGCGACCGCAGCCCGGACCACCTGCGCCGGGCCACGACGGCGATCGCGGCCGTGCTCCCGCGCGCGACGGTCGTCCCCCTCCCGGGCCAGGGCCACAGCGCGCTCGACGAGGCACCGTCGGTCGTCGCCGAGGCCCTGCTCGCCCGGGTCACACCGAACTAGTCCTCAGCGCGGCCCGGATACCCGCGCGGCGGTGACGGCTGGTCCTCAGCGCGGCCCGGCCAGCCCCGCGGCGGTGTCGTCGAGGGAGACCGCGGCCCGGCCCGCCTCGAGGCGGGCCACCGGGACCCGGAACGGGCTGCAGGAGACGTAGTCGAGCCCGACGTGGTGGAAGAAGTGCACCGAGTCGGGATCGCCGCCGTGCTCGCCGCACACCCCCATCTTCAGCCCGGGCCGGGCCCGCCTGCCCTCCTCGACCGCGAGCCGGACGAGCCGCCCGACCCCGATCTCGTCGAGGGTCTCGAACGGCGACACCGTGAACACGCCCTTGTCCAGGTACAGGGCGAAGAACGCGGCCTCGACGTCGTCGCGGGAGAAGCCCCACGCCGTCTGGGTCAGGTCGTTGGTGCCGAACGAGAAGAAGTCGGCGGCCTCGGCGATCCGCCCGGCGGTGAGCGCGGCCCGCGGCAGCTCGATCATCGTCCCGACCGGGATGTCGAGCGCGACGCCCTCGCGCTCGGCGACCTCGGCGAGGATCCCGTCGGTCTCGTCCCGGATCAGGTGCAGCTCCATCACCGACCCGACGAGCGGCACCATGATCTCCACCTGCGGGCGGTCGCCGGCCTTGATCCGCTCCGCGGCGGCCTCGGCGGCGGCCCGGACCTGCATCGCGAACAGCCCGGGCACCACGAGGCCGAGCCGCACGCCGCGCAGTCCCAGCATCGGGTTCGACTCGTGCAGCCGTTCCACCGCGGTGAGCAGCGCCTCGTCCGCGGTGGGGTCCTCGCCGCGTTCGCGGGCCAGGGCCACCCGGACCGTCAGCTCGGTGCGGTCCGGCAGGAACTCGTGCAGCGGCGGGTCCAGCAGCCGCACCGTCACCGGCAGGCCGTCCATCGCCGCGAACAGGTCGGCGAAGTCGCCGCGCTGCAACGGCCGCAGCGCGTCGAGCGCGGCGGCGCGGGCCTCGGCCGAGTCGGCGAGGACGAGCCGCTCGATCAGCACCCGCCGCTCGCCGAGGAACATGTGCTCGGTGCGGCACAGGCCGATGCCCTGGGCCCCGAGCCGGCGGGCCCGGGCGGCGTCCTCCCCCGTGTCGGCGTTGGCACGCACGCGCAGCCGCCGGGTGGCGTCGGCGTGGGTCAGGATGCGGTGCACCGCGACCACCAGCTCGGTGGTCTCCTCGTCCGCGCTGTCCAGCACCGCGTCGAGGCCCTCCTCGAGGTAGCGGGCCACGGGGGACGGGATCACGGGGATGTCGCCGAGGAAGACCTCGCCGGTGGAGCCGTCGATCGCGAGCATGTCGCCCTCGCGCACCACGACCTCGCCGACCCGGGCCGTGCGGGCCGCCGCGTCGACGTCGATCGCCTCGGCCCCGCAGACGCACGTGCGGCCCATGCCCCGCGCGACGACGGCGGCGTGCGAGGTCTTGCCGCCGCGGCTGGTCAGCACCCCGGCCGCGGCGATCATGCCCTCGAGGTCGTCCGGGTTGGTCTCGCGCCGGACCAGGATCACGTGCTCGCCCGCCGCGTGCCGCGCGACGGCGGCGGCCGAGTCGAACACCGCCGCCCCGACCGCGGCGCCCGGCGACGCCGCCAGGCCCGTCGCGAGCCGGGACCGCTCGGCGGCCGGGTCGAACTGCGGGAACATCAGCCGCGCGAGCTGCTCGCCGGTGACCCGCTGCAGCGCCTCGTCCAGGGTGATCAGCTGCTCGTCGACGAGCTGGGCCGCGATCCGGAACGCCGCGGCGGCGGTCCGCTTGCCGACGCGGGTCTGCAGCATCCAGAGCGTGCCGCGCTCGATGGTGAACTCGATGTCGCAGAGGTCGCGGTAGTGCGTCTCCAGGCGGCGCATCACGGAGTAGAGCTGGTCCGCCGACGCCCGGTCCCGCTCGGCGAGGTCGGCGAGCGTGAGCGTGTTGCGGATGCCGGCGACCACGTCCTCGCCCTGCGCGTTGGGCAGGTAGTCCCCGTAGACGCCCTGCCTGCCGGTGGCGGGGTCGCGGGTGAAGCACACCCCGGTGCCGGAGTCCGCGCCGAGGTTGCCGAACACCATGGTGCACACGTTCACCGCGGTGCCGAGGTCGTGCGGGATCCGCTCCCGGCGGCGGTAGAGCCGGGCCCGCTCGGTGTTCCAGGAGTCGAACACGGCCTTGATCGCCAGGTCGAGCTGCTCGCGGGGGTGCTGCGGGAAGGGCCGGCCGGTCTCCTGCTGCACCACCTTCTTGTAGGCCTCGACCAGCTCCTCGAGGTCGCCCGCGGTGAGGTCGACGTCCTGGCTCACCCCGCGCTCGCCCTTCATCGCGTCCATCGCGTCGGCGAACAGCTCGCCGTCGATGTCGAGCACGGTCTTGCCGAACATCGCGATCAGGCGCCGGTAGGAGTCCCAGGCGAACCGCTCGTCCCCGGCGACCGCGGCCAGCCCGCGCACCGACGCGTCGTTGAGCCCGATGTTGAGGACCGTCTCCATCATCCCGGGCATCGAGAACTTGGCCCCCGACCGGACCGAGACGAGCAGCGGGTCCTCGGGGTCGCCGAGCTGGCGGCCGATCCGGTCCTCCAGCGCCCGCAGCGCCCGGGTCACCTGCACCCGCAGCTCGGCCGGCACCTGGCCGTCGGCCAGGTAGCGCCGGCACGCCTCGGTGGTCACCGTGAAGCCCGGCGGCACCGGCAGCCCCAGCCTGGTCATCTCCGCGAGGTTGGCGCCCTTGCCACCGAGCAGGTCCTTCTGGTCCTTGCCGCCCTCGGTGAACTCGTAGACGTACTTCTGCATCGGCCACCTCACACGTCGTCGGGCAGGAGGATCCTCGCCCCGCAGTCGAGCCGGGGATCCGATGCTGCCGTGCCACGGTGGCCGGGGCCAGACCCCGAGCGACGGATCGTCGCGGCGCGGGGCGGCCCGCCTCGTTCCACCGCGGAAGGAGGCGGGCCGCGCGGCGGCGGCCGGGGAGCGGCACCGCGGCGGGAGCGGACCGACGAGCACGGACGGGCCGGGGTGGGTCGCGCACCACCCCGGCTCCGGGTCCGGCACTCTGACGTCGGCCCGGTCCGCGTCCCGCACCTGGGGGGCGAGTGTGGGCTACACGCATCGGGCCGACCTCGTTCCAGCGTGCGATGGCGCGGCCCGTGGGGCAACGGCCGAACCTGCGCAAACGAACCTGCCGTACCGGTGCGTCCGGGGCCGGGAAGGCGCACCCTGATCCCGTGCCAGTCGCCGCGCCGGAACACACGGATCGTCCGTTGACGATCCAGCAGGTCAGCGCGCTGCTGGCGGTGCCGGTCTCCACGCTGCGCACGTGGGAGCACCGCTACTCGGTGCCCGGCGTCGTCCGCACCCGGGGCGGCCACCGCCGCTATCCGCCGCAGGTGATCGACGAGCTGCGGATCATCCGGGACGAGATCGCCCGCGGCCGGCGCGCCGGCGACGCCGCGACGACCGCCCGCCTGCTGGTCGACTCCGACGAGCCCGGCCGTGACCTGGTGGACCGCTTCCTGGAGGCGGCCCGCGCGATGGACCAGGGCGGGGTCCGCTCCTGCCTCGACGACGCCGCCGAGCGGCTGGGCCTGGGCGCCACTGTCGACCTGGTGCTCGTGCCGGCGATGCGCCGGATCGGGCACTGGTGGGAGATCGGGAGCTGCGACGTCGGCCACGAGCACCTGGCCACCGAGGCCGCGCGCACCTGGCTCTCGCGGATCGTGGCCTTCGCGCCCGAGCCGCGCCCGGGCGGATGCGTCCTGCTGGCCTGCGGCCCGCGTGACCTGCACTCGCTGGGGCTGGAGGCGTTCGGCATGCTCCTCGCCACGGACGGACGGGCCTGCCGCGTCCTCGGTGCGCGGACCCCCGTCCCCACCCTGACGGTCGCGGCGGAGACGCTCGACGCGGCCGCCGTCGTGGTGGTCTCCCACCTGGCCGTCGGCCGGCGGCCGGCGGTCGCCGCCCTGTCCGCCATGGCGGCCCAGGGCAGGCCGCCCTTCTACGCCGGCAACGCCTTCCTCACCCGGCCGTCCCGCCGCCGGGTCCCCGGCCGCTACCTGGGCGAGAGCCACCGCGAGGCGGTCCACCTGCTCGAGGAGACCCTGGCCGAACGGGCACTCGACGAGCCGGGGTGATCACCGGCGTGGGGTGCGCCGAGCGGGCCGACCGCGACCCCTGCTGCTCACCGTTCACTGGGGTCCGCGGGAAGCGGGCCCGGCTGGAGGCGATCCGGCACGTGCTGGGCCTGGTCGACTACCCCGGCAAGGATCCGAGCGTCGCCACCCCGCCGGAGCCGCGGATCGTCGGGCCCGCCGCGTCCGTCTTCGAGGCGGGCGAGGGCCGCGCGGTCTTCCCGCCGCCGGCCGGCCACCCGCCGCGCTGACGCCGGGCCGTCCGGCGGGCCGACCTCTCCCGCAGCTTCAGGGCGGCCCGGTCCCGCAGCTCGTCGATCCCCTTGATCGCCGTCTGGACGAACGGGATCAGGTCGCGGATCACGTCGGTCACGGCCGCGACGGCGTCGCGCCGCCGCCCGGTCGACGAGATCCACGTGCTCGGCACGAGTGCCACGGTCTCCACCCCTTCGCCACGACCCTCGGATGAGGGTGGAGCCGTAGTCAACCCCGGATGGAGCAGCGGCGCCACGGCTGAGGGCTCGCCTGGCCACCTGTTCATCGGGAAGTCAGGTCGGTGCCACCTCGACCGGCCGATCGGCGCCTACCCTCCGTACCGGAGCTCGTCCCGGCGCACCCGCCCGAGCCCGCACGGAGGGAGGCCGACGTGACCGACCGGGGATCCGGCGTCGGCCTGCGCCTCGTCCGGGCGTGGGCCCGGCTCGTCGGCGCCGTGGTCGTCGGCGGCCTGACGACCGCGGTGGCGGTCGCGTGGGCCGGCGCCGAGCTCGGCCGGGCGGTGCGTGGTGAGCGCCGGCGGAGCACGCCGGGCCGGCGGCCCGGGTGCGTCTGGTGCGGGTACCGGCACACCCGCCATCCCGTCCGCGTCCACGCGGACGACCTGGCCGTCCGGCTCTACGAGCGGGTCACGGCGTAGCGGTCGGGCCGCGGCGGCGCCGCCCGCCCGGCCCGCCCGTCCGCGACCACCCGGAACGGATGACGAGCCCGGGGGCACTGGCCGTCGACACTTCCGTCGGATGCCCGACGAGCCGTCCGGGCCCGCGACCGATCCCGATCGGAGACGACGATGTCCGACGTCGAGGTGACCTACAAGGAGCCCGTGACGCGGGCGCAGACCGCCCGCACCCTGTCCGCGCTGGCCGAGGCGCTCGCCGACACCGGGAAGGTCGAGCTCACGCTGGGCAACACGAGCATGACCGTGCGCGTGCCCGATGAGGTGCAGTGCAAGGTCGAGGTGGAGATCGACGAGGACGAGGTGGAGTTCGAGGTGGAGCTCCGCTGGTCGACCGCGAAGCGCCGGCACGCCGATCTCGCCGAGGCCCCGGCCGAGGCGAACGGGGACGGCGGGGGGACCGAGCCCACAGCGGAATCGGCGGAATCGGTCGACTCCGCGGACTCCGCGGACTCCGCCGGCGCCGAGGCGACCGGGCACGACGGCGCGGAGGAGACCTCCGCACCCGCCAAGCGCCCGGCGCACCGCCGGAAGGCCGGGACGCGCTGACCCGGGCGGCCGCCCCGGTCCCGCCGCCCGCCCGAACCCTCCCGTCGCCCTCCCGTCGCGGTATCCCGCACCGCCCCCGGCCGCTCTGAGGCAGCACGGAACTCCGGCGGTGGGAGAGCGGCATGAGCACGGGCACGACGACGGACTTCGGGCGCGGGGAGTACCTGCTCGACAATCGTGAGGTGGGGGCGGCGGCCCGGTTCGCCGCGCTGTCCGCGCTGTTCGACGGGACGACCTTCCGGCACGTGGACGCGCTCGGGCTCGCGCCCGGCGCCCACGTCTGGGAGGTGGGGGCGGGCGGTCCGTCCGTCCCGCGCGGTCTCGCCGAGCGCGTCGGGCCGTACGGGCTGGTGGTGGCCACCGACATCGCGCCCGAGGCGCTGACGGCGGCGGAAGGCCCCGGGGTACGCGTGCTGCGGCACGACGTGACCACGGACGACCCGCCCGGCACCTTCGACCTGGTGCACGCCCGGCTGGTCCTCACACACCTCCCCGACCGCGGGGAAGCGTTGCGGCGCATGGCCTCCGCCGTCCGGCCCGGCGGGTACCTGCTCGTGGAGGACTTCGACGTCGACCTGCAGTCCGCGCCGTGCCTCGCTCGGTCCGCCGGCCCGGACGATCTCGTTCAGGACCGCGCGCGCCGGGTCCGGAAGGCCTTCCTCGCGCTGCTCGTCGGCCGGGGCGCGGACCTGGGCTACGGCCGGGAGCTCCCGGCGCTGCTCCGCGAGGCGGGGCTCGGGACGTCGGCGCCGACGCCGTGCTGCCCCTGCCGTCGCCGGCGGGCGCAATCCTCGAGGCCGCCAACGTCACCCAGCTGCGCGCGCGGCTCCCCGGCACGGGGCTCGTCACCGATGCCGACGTCGCGGCCCATCTCGACGCGCTGACCACCGGGTGCCTGCCGGTCGCCGTCCCGCCGCTCGTCTCGGCCTGGGGACGGCGCTGAGCCACACCGGCGCCGGCTGCCTCAGGTCGCGACGCCGTGGTGGGCCAGCCGTGCGTGGTGGGCGTGACCCTCGGGCCCGTGCGGGCTCACGTGCAGGGTGGCGTCGACGAGCTTCGGCACCTCGTGGAGCAGGCGGTGCTTGGCCTCGGCGGCGATCGCGTGCGCGTCGACCACCGACAGGCTGCTGTCGACCTCGAGGCCGGCCTCGGCGCGCACGCGGTGCCCGACCCAGCGCAGCCGCAGCTGCTCGATCCCGCGCACCCCGGGCACTGCACGCAGGGCCGCGTCCGCCCGGTCGACGAGCTCCGGATCCACCGCGTCCATCAGCCGCCGGTAGATGTCCCGCGCCGCGCCCCGCAGGACGACGAGGATCGCGACCGTGATCAGGATGCCGACGATCGGGTCGGCCAGCGGGAACCCGGCCAGCACCCCGAGGGCACCCAGGACCACGGCGAGCGACGTGAACCCGTCCGTGCGGGCATGGAGCCCGTCGGCCACCAGCGCGGCCGAGCCGATGCGCCGGCCCACGCGGATCCGGTAGACCGCGACGAGCTCGTTGCCCACGAACCCGATCAGGCCGGCCGCGACGAGCACGCCGAGGTTGGCGATCGGCTGCGGGTCGACGAGACGGCGGACGGACTCGTACCCGGCGACCACGGCCGACAGGGCGATCATCGCCACGATGAACACCCCGGCCAGGTCCTCGGCGCGGCCGTAGCCGTAGGTGTAGCGCCGGGTGGGCCGGCGCCGTGCCAGCACGAACGCGATCCACAGCGGGACGGCGGTCAGCGCGTCGGAGAAGTTGTGGATGGTGTCGGCCAGCAGCGCCACCGACCCGGTCAGCACCACCACGGCGGCCTGCGCCAGCGCCGTCACCAGCAGCGCCGCCAGGCTGATCTTGAGGGCGCGGATGCCCTCGGCGCTCGCCTCCAGCGCGGAGTCGACGGAGTCCGCCGAGTCGTGGCTGTGCGGCGTGACGACCGCGCGGAGGAGCCGGAGCAGCCCGCCGTACCCGTGGCCCCCGTGTCCGTGCCCGTGTCCGTGCCCGTGTCCGTGTCCGTGCCCGTGCCCGTGCCCGTTGTCGTGACCGTGCCCGTGCCCGTGGCCGTGCTGTCGAGCGGCGCCCCGCACCTCCGTCATGGTTGGCAGGATGCCCAGCTCAGGGGCATTATGCAACCATGCGCGCGCACAAGGACATCGCAGCTGCCAGTCCCGTGCGGGAGCCACTGGATGCCGACGTGGTGGCCCTCGCCGCCGATGTCCTGCGACAGCTGGGCGACGCGACCCGGTTCCACCTCCTCGGCCTGCTCGCCGAGGGCCCACAGGACGTGACCACGCTCACCGCCAGGGTGGCCGCGTCGCGGTCCTCGGTGTCGCAGCACCTCGGCCGGTTGCGCCTGGCCGGGCTGGTCGGCGCCCGCCGCGAGGGGCGGCGGATGGTGTACCGGCTCACCAGTGACCACGTACGGAGGCTGGTGGCGGAGACCTACGCGTTCGCCGAGCACATCGGCCACCGGATCCCCCACCACGACTCGGAGTGATGGCGGCACCCCCGGCCGTGCGTGACCCCGATGCCGTATTGCTCCGGACCGGTGACGCTGATCTGATGGCGCTCCCGGAGGTGCCCGTCCTCCGGTCGCGGTTCAGGGCCCGGTCAAGCAGTCGGCCGTCTTCTTCCTCGTCCAGGAGGTGGCGATGCCGGATGTGTGCGCGGACGAACCGGGCAGAGGCGGTGCCGGGGCCGGCGACCCGTTCGTCCCCCACCTGACCACCGCCGCGGAGGCGCGCGGCGACGCGGTCGTGGTCCACGTGACCGGGGAGATCGACGCGGAGACCGCCGCGGAGTTCCGGGACGCCGTGACCCGGGTCCTCGGCGGACGGCTGGTGGTCGTGGTCCTGATCGGGGTGAGCTTCCTGGGCTCCGCCGGGCTGGCTGCGCTCCTCGGGATCCGGGACAGGGCTGCGGTGTCGGGGGCCGTCGTCCGGTTCGTGGTGGGCGGCAACCGGGCGGTGATCAGGCCATTGGGGATCACCGGCGTGGCCGGCGAGCTCGACCTGTACGACGAGCTCGGGCCGGCCCTGCGGGATCCCGCACCAGGCGCGGCCTGAGTCCGCGCGGGCGTCAGTCCCCGACCGGCGCCCCGCCGACGCCGATCTCGTCGCCGTCCGGGTCGCGGTACAGCGCCTTGCGCACACCGTTCCCGGAGGTCTCCCGCGTCTGCGGGTGCATACCCCGGCCGGCCGCGGCGTCGACGAACCCGTCGAGGTCGCCCGGCCGGCGGCCCCGGACTCATCGGCGCGCGCCCACCGCCGCCGGGTCGCGGTCGGGAAGCGCGGCGGCCGGTTCGCCCAGGTCCTGGGCGGGGTTGCCACCCCAGTGCGCCCCGGCCGGGACCTCCTCGCCCTTCATGACGAACGAGTCCGGTTCGATCTCCACGGCGTCGCCGACCGACACCCCGTAGTGGACGAGGGCGCCGACGCCGAGGGTGACCCCGGCGCCGAGCGCCGAGCGGTCGGACTTGAAGGCGCCGTCCTCCTGCGAGTGGCACTGGATGATGCTGCCGATGTTGAGCGCGCAGTCGTCGCCGACCGTGGTCATGGTGCGCTCGGTGATCGACGCGCCGTCGTCGAACACCCGCCGGCCGATGCGCAGGCCGAGCATCCGGGCGACGACGTTGTGGAACGGAGTGCCGGCCAGCAGCCGCTCCAGGGGCGGCATCGTGAGCTTCCAGTACCGCTCGTGCCGCCAGAAGCGCACGTCGTAGATCGAGCAGGACTTCGGCCGGAGCCGACGGAAGCCCGCCACCGCCCGCTCCCAGAGGATGAACCAGAGCAGCGAGAACAGCACGCTCGCGGCCACCTCGGCCGCGAAGGCGACCGCGCCGAGGTCGGAGTAGTGGTCCACGGCCAGCATCGCGAGCAGCAGGAGCCCGAACACGTGACCCCACCGGACCAGCAGTGCGAGGGCGATCGTGGCCGCGTTGTGCGCGTTCTTCCGGCGGAGCAGCCGGCGCCGCTCCTCCCGGCCGATCTCGAAGCCACGGTCCCGCTGGACCGTCCGCGGGATCTCGAAGGCAGGCGAGCCGAGCAACCCGACCCCCTCGCGGACCGGCCCGTCGATCGGGACCGCGACCTTGGTGGCGAGCAGGCAGTCGTCGCCGGTTCGGCCGCCGACGGGATAGGCGATGTGGTTGCCCAGGAAGTTCCGCGCACCGATCGAGGCCCGGCAGGCCCGGAACGAGGTGTTGGAGAAGTCGGCGTTGTTGATGGACAGCCCGTCCGCGATGACGGTGCCGGTGCCCACCGAGGCGAGGAACGGCGTCTCCTGCATCACCAGCGATCCGAAGTTCGAGCCGGTCTGCTCCACCTTCCCCAGGTCGTAGCCGAGCAGGAAGAGATAGCCGACGATGAAGGAACTGTCACCGAAGAGGGTGACGAAGAGCTTGACGTTCGTCAGCCGGGCGACGGTGCGGTGCAGCGAGTACCGGGTCCCGTGCACCGGGTACACGCGGTCCGGCCGCACGGGCAGCGCGAGCAGCCGCGGCACGGTGAACACGACCGCCAGGCCGACGAGCAGGCCGCCGAACACGATCGCGACCGAGCCGAGCAGGGCGTCGAGATAGAACTCCGATGTGGCGTACCCGACGGCGCCGGGCTCCAGCAGGGTCCGCAGCCGCGGCACCTCGGTCAGCAGGAGGAACAGCCCGCCGAAGCCGAGCGGCAGGTAGAACGCGAACAGCTTGGCCAGTTGGCTCGACACGTACGTGACCGTGCGCAGCCGCCGCACCCGGACGGGCGGCACCGCGCGGAAGTCGGTGTGCGTCGGCACCGGGGGCGAGCCGTGCCATCGCTCCCCCGCCGGCACGGACTGGCCCCGGTGCAGGGAGGAGGCGTGGCCCAGCTGGGCGCCGTCGCCCATGGCGGTGCCGATGTCCAGCACGCACTTCTCCCCGACGACGACGTCTCGCCCGAGCGTGACCGGCCCCTGCTGGATCCGGCCGGCGTGGGCGCGGTAGCCGAGCAGGTGGACGTCCTTCCGGACGACCGTTCCGGAGCCGATGCGGACGAGGTCCGTGCAGACGGGGACGAAGCGGGTGAGGATCACGACGTCCTTCCCGATCTTCGCCCCGAGGAGGCGCAGGTAGAGCGTGTACAGCGGCGACCCCACCATGAGCAGCGCCAGCGGGTTCCCCCGCACGAGCGTCTTGACCAGCCAGAACCGGAAGTAGCGCAGGCCCCAGATCGAGATCTCCGTCTCCTTCCAGCGCCCGATCAGCACCCACTTCGCCACCACCGGCAGCAGGGTCATGGCCAGGAACGCCAGGGCGCCCGCCAGCACCGAGCGGAGGTAGATCTCGCCCAGCCCGACGCTCGACGAGATCCAGACGTAGGCGCGGTCCAGCACGACGCCGGCACCCGTCACGTAGAGCAGGAAGACCAGCAGCTGCAGGACCCCCGTGAGCACGTACCCCGCGGTGCTGTGCCGCACCGGGACGACGGCCGGCGGGGCCGCCGGAGCGGGCGGTGCCGCGCCCGTCGGGCCGGCGGCAGCGGCCGCCATGCCGTCGAGCGTCGGGGTGGCGTAGACGTCGCGGATCGAGATCGACGGCAGGTCGCCGCGCTTGCGCAGCCGCGCGCAGAACCGGGTCATCACCATCGAGTCGGCGCCGAGGTCGTCGAACACGTTCCGATCGGTCGGCACCTGTTCCACGCCCAGCACCTCGGCCAGCACCCCGGCGAGCCCCTGCACGACGTCGTCGCGGGACGTCGAGGGAGCGAGTGCCTGCGGTACGGGCGTCGCCGCCGCGGCGAGCCCGGCGAGCGTCGGGTGCGCGTAGACCTCCTTGATGGAGATCGACGGCAGGTCGTCGCGCCTGCGCAGGCGCGCGCAGAACCGGGTCATCACCATCGAGTCGGCGCCGAGGTCGTCGAACACGTTGCGGTCGGTCGGGACGTGCTCCACCGCGAGGACCTCGGCGAGCACGCCGGCCAGCGCCGCGGCCAGGCCCGCGTCCGCCGGGGCCCGGGGGCTCGGCGCCGGGCTCGCGGTCGGCGCGGCCGGCGCCGGGAGGCCCGCGCGGTCGACGTGTCCGTCGTGTCCGATCGGGAGGGAGTCGAGCCGGACCAGGACCGCCGGGACATGGCTGCCGGTCAGGCGTTCGTGGAGCCGGGACCGGACGGCCTGCTCGTCGAGCGAGGACGCGTCGGTGCGGCAGGTGTAGTAGCCGACCAGCCCGGGCTCATCCGGGGCGAGGTCCCGCACCGCGGCGGCCGCGGAGGCCACGCCGGGCACGGCCAGCATCGCCGACTCGACCGCGCCGAGGTCGACCCGCTCACCGCGGAGGTCCACCTGCAGGGCGATCCGGCCGCGGTACTCGATCCGTCCGGTGTCGTCGACCCGCCCGAGATCGCCGGTCCGGTGGATCCGGCCGGACGGGTTGCCGGGGATGCCGAGGAAGTCCTCGACCTCCGCAGGACCTCCCGGCCGGTACCCGCAGGCGAGCCCGAGTCCGGCGAGCCCGACCTCGCCGGTCTCGCCGTGCCGGAGGGCCACGGGGAAGTCGGGATCGAGCACGACGCCCGCGTAGGTCGGCAGCGGTACGCCGATCGACGCGGGGGTGTCCGGGTCTGCCTCGGCCCACGCGGCCGCCACCGCCGCGCCCTCGGGCACGTAGGCGGTGCGGACCCGCCGGCCGGGGCGGTACCACCGCGCGACGAGGGGCTGCGGGCACGGTTCCCCCGCGACGACCAGCAACCGCAGGGAAGGCAGGTCCGGCTCGACCGTGGAGAGCAGGGTCGGCGTGGTGCACCACGCGGTCGCCCGCCGATCGGCGATCTCGGTGTGCAGCGCGCGTCCGGACAGGGTGGGATCACCGGGCACGAGGGTCGCGCCCGCGACCCACGCCATCCACGTCTCCGCGATCCCGCCCCCGGTGCAGAGCGGTCGCCCCTGGTACACGCGGTGACCAGCGATCCCGAACGTCTCCGAGGCGATCCGCACCGCGTTGCAGAGGCCGCGGTGGTCGATCGTCACCGCTTCCGGGAGTTCCGAGGCACCGGGCGCGTACAGCACGAAGGCGGGCCGGTCGGCGGGCTCTCCCCGCTCGGCCGGCTGCAGCCGCCCCGGGCTCATCTCCGCGATCAGCCGGGCGGCGGCGTCGATCGCGACGACCTCGGCCGTGCTCTGCCGCAGGGCGTCCCGCAGGTGCCCGCGGCCGAGCACGACGCACGCCGCCGAGTCGGCGACGACGAAGGCCAGCCGGTCCGCCGGAGCGCCGGGATCGAGCGGCACGCAGGTCCCGCCGATCGTGAGCACGGCGAGCTGGGCGACGCAGGCGTCGACGGGGTCGTCGAACAGCAACGCGACCCGGTCACCGGCGCCGGTCCCGCGCACCCGCAGGTAGCGGGCGAGCCGGTTCGCCCGCGCGTCGAGCTCGTCGTAGGTCAGCGCGGCGCCGGGGGCGTCGACGGCGAGCTGGGTCGCGCGCCCGTACTCCCGGATCCAGTCGCACCGCTCCTCGAACACGGCGTCGAGCCGCTCGTGGCGGCGCACCCGCCAGCCCTGCGCCTCGTGTCGGTCGACGACCACGAGGTCCGACAGCGGGACGTCCGGGCGGCGGACGGCACCCGGGAGCCCGGGACCGCGGTCCCGTGGCGTGACGATCGACATGAGGCCCCCACCCCAAGCACGACATCGGCTGCGCCACACGACGGAGATCGTCGCGGCGACGATGCGTCTCGGCCCGTCCGAGGGTGTCCCCGGCGGACCCCTCGGAACAATGGGACCAAGTACCCGGCGGCGAGATTTTGCCGTCGTCTCATCTGGGGCTTCCGTGATGAACCAGACATAGCGAAGAGGGGGTGGTATTCGGCCTCGTCGCCGTTCCGCGAATCGGCCGAGGGCCTCACCCGAGCGTTGCGCCGAACAGCACTCCCAGGCCGTAGGTGACCAGGGCGGCGCCCCCGCCGATCGCGAGCTGGCGCAGCGCGCGGCGCAGCGGGGGACCGCCGGAGAGCACGCCGACGACGGCCCCGGTGAGCATCAGCGCGATCCCGACGAGCACGCCCGAGACCGCGACGGCGAGACCGCCCGCGAGGCCGACGAGGAACGGCAGGATCGGGATCGCGGCGCCGGAGGCGAAGAACAGGAAGCTCGACAGGGCGGCGCCGAGGCTGCTGCCCACCACGTCGTGCCCCTCCGGGACGGGGTTCGTCGCGGCCACCGCGACCGCGGGGTCGTTGCTGCGCAACACGTGCTCGGCCCGCCGCCGGGCCTCGTCGGCGCTCAGCCCGCGGGCCCGGTAGACGAGGGCGAGCTCGTTGGCGTCGACGTCGAGCTGCGGCAGGACCCGGGAGGCGTCGCTGATGTCCGGGGCGGAGGCTGCGAGCAGTTCGCGCTGCGAGCGCACCGACACGTACTCCCCCGCCCCCATCGACAGCGCCCCCGCGAGCAGCCCGGCGAGGCCGGTGAGCAGGACCGAGGTGCGGCTCGCCCCGCCGCCGATCACGCCGAGGACGAGCGAGAGGTTGCTGACCAGGCCGTCGTTCGCGCCGAAGACGGCGGCGCGGAAGGTGCCGGACACCCGCGCCCGGCCGCGGACCGCCAGGCCGCGGACGACCTCCTCGTGGATCCGTTCGTCGGCCGCCATCGCGGGGGTGGCGTCGACGTCCCAGCGGTAGGTCGAGCGGGTCTCCGCCCGCTGCGCGAGGGCCAGCACGAACACCGAGCCGAACCGCCGCCCGAGCAGCGCGAGCATCCGCATCCGCAGCGAGCCGCGGCGGGCCGAGGCCGCGTCGTCGCCGAGCAGGCCCGCCCAGTGGGCGATGTGCCGCTCCTCCGCCTCCGCGAGCCCGAGCAGGATCTCCCGCTCGTCGCCGCTGCGGCGGGCGGCCAGGTCGCGGTAGACCTTGGCCTCCTCGCGCTCGTCGGCCAGCATGCGGCGCCACCGGCGGCGGCTGGCGCGGGACGGCCGTGCCGGAGGGTCGTTCCCCGTCGGGCTGTCGGGCATGGGCGACAGTCTGCGCCCGGCCGGTGGTCCGCGCGTAACCCTCACCCCCGCCCGGGCGACCTCCCCGGGGTCGGAGGAGGTGAGCATCATGGTGCAGAGCTCGACCCCCGCCCGGCTCCGCCGCGGTCTCGGCGTGTGGGAGGCGATCGGGCTCTCGCTGGCGCTGATGGCGCCGTCGATGGCGGCGAACATCAACCCGCAGGGCACGGCGAGCTCGGTCGGCCGCGCGGTCCCGCTGGCCTTCGCCCTGGCGACGGTCGGGGTCCTGCTCGTCGCCTACACGTTCGTGCGGCTGTGCCAGCGGTTCCACCACGCCGGCAGCGTCTACGGGTTCGTCGGCGCCACCCTCGGCCCGCGCGCCGGCGTGGTCGCCGGGTGGTCCCTGCTGGGCACGTACGTGTTCTACGGGGTCGTCACGTCGACGGCGGCGGGCATCTTCGGCGCGGACGCCCTGCGGGTGCTCGGGATCTGGCCCGACCAGCCCCGCTGGGCCGGGTTCGCGCTGGCGGCGATCGCGCTGCTCGGCGTGCTGGCCCTCGCGGTCGTCCGGGTGCGCGGCGGCACGCGGGTGCTGCTGACGATCGAGGGCGTCACCGTCGGGTTGATCCTCGCGGTGTGCGTGGTGGTCCTCGTCCGGCTGGCCGGCGGGACGGCGCCGGGCGGGCACACCCTGGACGCGTCGGTGTTCAGCGTCGCGCCCGGCACCGGGGTGTCGGCCCTGTTCCTCGGCGTGGTGTTCGGGTTCCTCTCCTTCGCGGGGTTCGAGGCCGCGGCCACGCTCGGCGAGGAGGCCCGCGACCCGCGCCGCAGCATCCCGCGGGCGATCCTGGGCACGGCCGTCTTCGGCGGCGTCTACTTCGTGTTCGTGACCACCGTCGAGGTGATGGGCTTCGGCACCGACCCGGCGGGGATCGCGGCGTTCACGGCGTCGTCGTCGCTGCTCGGCGACCTCGGGGCGGAGTACGTCGCCGGCTGGGTGGGCCATCTGATCACGGTGGGCGCGGCGGTCAGCGCGTTCGGCTGCGCGCTCGCCTGCGCGGTCGGCGCCTCCCGCCTCCTCTTCGCCCTGACCCGCGACGGGGTCGGGCCGGCCGCGCTCGCGGAGGTCTCGCCGGAGCGCGGCACCCCGGTGCGGGCGACGTGCGTGGTGGTGGGGGCGATGTACCTCGAGGTCGCGCTCGCGTGGTTCGCGCTGGACTCGGCGCCGTTCACGCTGTTCCAGGCGTCGGCGACGATCGGCACGCTGATCCTGCTGGTGGTGTACGCGCTCGCCACGATCGGCGCCGCCCGGCTGCTGTTCTTCTCCGGACACCGGGAGGTGGCGGCGTGGGAGGTGGTGGTCCCGGCGCTCGCGCTCGTCCTGCTCGGGTACACGCTCTTCCGCAACATCGTCCCGTACCCGGAGGGCGGTGCGGGGAGCTATCCCGCGATCTCCGCGGCCTGGATCCTGCTCGGCGTCGTCTGGGTGCTCACCCGGCCCGGCACGGCGCGCGTGGCCGGTGCCCGGCTCACCGCGAACGACGGGCTCGGCGCCGACCTCACCCCGCCGGGATGAGGTCGGCGCGATCTTCCGTGCGGCACGCTCCGCTCGGCGGCCGGTCCGAGGGGGTGGCACCGCGGTGCGACGACGGCGGTTCACGACGCTGCTCGGCCTGCTCGTCGTCCTGGGCCTCGCGTCGGCGCCCGGTTCCGCCGCCGGGTTCGGCACGATCGACAGCGGCGGGCAGAGCCGCGAGCACGAGCGGATCACCCGGGCCGCCCTGAGCTGCGCCGGGACGGCCGGTTCCGACCCGGACTGCATCCAGCCGCTAACCATGGACTACCTCGCCGGGCACGGGCACGAGTTCGGCGCCGTCGGCTCGCCGGACAGCGACGAGCTCTCCGACCCGGCCGCGCACTGCGACGACGCGGACTACGTGCCGGGCACCTACCCCCGCACCCGCGACCAGGCCACCGCCTCGCTCGTCGACTGCCTGAACCACCTGCGCATGCGCTTCGGCGAGGGGCTGGGCGACGCGCAGGGCCTGCTCGGTCCCGACGGCGAGGTGCTCCCCGCCGAGGTCGAGCCGCACCCGGAGTGCCGGTCTCGCGAGCAACGGGAGGAGCGGGCCAAGTGCGCGACCCTCGAGGCGTTCGGCCGGGCCCTGCACGGCGCGCAGGACTTCTACGCCCACAGCAACTGGGCCGACGAACCCGACCCGGCCCGCCCGATCGGCGACGAGAACCCGCCGGGGCTCGCCCTCCCCGCGCCGAGCCCCCTGCTCGACCTGCGGGGCGGCGCGGCGCCCGCCCCGCCCGACGCGCTCAGCACCGGGTGCTTCGTGGCGCGAGACGAGGTCCCCGGCGTCGGGGCCTGCCAGCTGCGCGTCACCCACGCCGGGCTCAACAAGGACCGCGGGCAGATCGACCCCGTCACCGGCGCGGCCACCGACCCGACGACGTCGCGCGGGATGATCGGCACCAACTTCGCCCGTGCCGTGACCGGCGCCGTCACCGAGACCCGCCGCCAGTGGCAGGACTTCCGGTCCGAGCTGGTCGCGCGGTACGGAACCGAGCGCGGCGAGCGCATGGCCTGCGCGCTCAGCCACGACGACCCCGTCAACGACTGCGCGGGCACGAACCTGACGGTGGCCGTCGCCGTCGTCGCCGGGCTCGTCGTCGTGGCGGTCGGGGCGATCCTCTGGCTCCGGCGCTCGATCAGGCGATCGGGACGCGGTCCGGACGGATCGGCCGGGGCAGCAGGTCCCGCCCGGTGAGGTAGGCGTCCACCGCGGCGGCCGCGGCGCGGCCCTCGGCGATCGCCCACACGATCAGCGACTGGCCGCGGCCCATGTCCCCGGCGACGAAGACGCCCTCCGCGGTGGACATGAAGTCCTCGTCCCGCAGGACGTTGCCGCGCCCGTCGAGCCGGGCGTCCAGCTGCGCGAGGAGGTCGCCCTGCTCGGCGCCGGTGAACCCGAGGGCGATCAGCGCGAGCTGGGCCGGGAGGTCGGTCGTCGCGCCGGCGGGGTGGAAGCGCTTGGCCGCGTCCCGGAACCCCTCGACGAGCGTCACCGAGCGCAGCCCGCCGTCGGGGCCGCCGTGGAACTCGACGGTGTCCACCGAGAACAGGCGCACCCCGCCCTCCTCGTGCGCGGGCGACGTGCGCAGCACCGCCGGATACGTCGGCCACGGCATCTCGGGGGTGCGCCGCTGCGGGGGCCGGGCCCGGATGTCGACGTGGGCGACCGACCGGGCGGCCTGGCGGTGGACGGTCCCCAGGCAGTCGGTCCCGGTGTCGCCGCCCCCGATGATCACGACGTCCTTGCCCTCGGCGCTGATCGGGGACTCGCCCAGATCCCCCTCCTGCACCCGGTTCGCCCAGGTCAGGTAGTCCATCGCGAGGTGCACCCCGGCCAGGTCGCGGCCCGGCACCGGCAGCTCGCGGGCGGCCGTGGCGCCACAGGCCAGGACGACGGCGTCGGACTGGTCCCGCAGCCGCTCGAGGCTGATGTCGACGCCGACCTCCACGCCGGCACGGAACGCCGTGCCCTCGGCGAGCATCTGCGCCAGCCGCCGGTCCAGACGGCGCTTCTCCATCTTGAACGCGGGGATGCCGTAGCGGAGCAGGCCGCCGATCCGGTCGGCCCGTTCGCAGACCACCACGTCGTGGCCCGCGCGGGTGAGCTGCTGGGCGGCGGCCAGCCCGGCCGGGCCCGACCCGACCACTGTGACCGACCGGCCCGTGCGGCGCGGCGGCGGGAGCGGCCGCACCCACCCCTGTGCCCAGGCGTGGTCGACGATCTGCAGCTCGACCTGCTTGATCGACACCGCGTCGGCGTTGATGGCCAGCACGCACGACTCCTCGCACGGGGCCGGGCACAGCACCCCGGTGAACTCGGGGAAGTTGTTCGTGGCGTGCAGCCGCTCGCTCGCCTCGCGCCAGCGCTCGCGGCGGACCAGGTCGTTCCACTCGGGGATGAGGTTGCCCAGCGGGCACTCCGCGTGGCAGAACGGGACCCCGCAGTCCATGCAGCGCCCGGCCTGCGCGCGCAACGCCGGCTCCGGCAGCGGCTCGTACACCTCGCGCCAGTCCCGCAGCCGCAGGTCCACCGGCCGCTTCGGCGTGGGCCGGCGAGCGGTGCGCAGAAATCCCCAGGGGTCACCCACGGCGGGCCTCCCGTCGGTGTGGTCCACGTACGGTGCACCCCCGCGCGGCGCCTGACAACGCCCTACTTCGCGCAGACCCGCTCGGCCGACGTTGCGGGTCGGAATCCGCACTAGCATGACCTGGGTCACACCCTGCACGCCGAAGGTCGAGCCGATGACATCTGCACCCGCGAACGCTCCCGAGGACATCGCCGTCGAGGAGGCCGGCCACGTCGACGTCCTCATCGTCGGCGCCGGCGTCTCCGGCATCGGCGCCGCCCACCACCTGCAGGAGAGCTTCCCCGACCGGACCTTCCTCCTCCTCGACGCCCAGCCGGACCGCGGCGGGACCTGGTGGACCCACCGGTACCCGGGAGTGCGCTCGGACAGCGACCTGTTCACCTACGGCTACCGGTTCAAGCCGTGGCGCGGCCCGTCGATCGCCGCCGGCGAGGAGATCCTCGCGTACCTCGACGAGGTCCTCGACAAGGACGACCTGCGCCGGCACATCCGCTACCGGCACCGGGTCGTCGCGGCCACCTGGTCCTCCGAGGAGCGCCGGTGGGCCGTCGAGGTCGACCGGGAGGACACGGGCCGGCGGCTGCGCTTCACCACGGACTTCCTGTGGATGTGCCAGGGCTACTACAACCACGCCGAGCCCTACCGGCCGGAGTGGGAGGGCGTGGACCGCTTCGGTGGCACGATCGTGCACCCCCAGGACTGGCCGGAGGACCTCGACCTCACGGGCAAGCGCGTGGTCGTCATCGGCTCGGGCTCGACCGCCTCGACGCTGATTCCCGCGATCGCCGAGACGGCCGACCACGTGACGATGCTGCAGCGCTCGCCGTCCTACTACTACGCCCCGCCCGTCACGCACGAGCTCGCCGTCCAGCTGCGGGCGCTGGACATCGCGGACGAGTGGACCCACGAGATCCTGCGCCGCCAGTACATGTCGCAGTACCACTGGCTTGCCCGGACGTCGCTGGACGCGCCCGACGAGGTCCACACGTACCTCATGGAGTCGATGCGCCCGCTGCTGCCGGAGGGGTTCGACGTCGAGAAGCACCTCACCCCGCGCTACCGCCCCTGGCAGCAGCGCATCGCCATCGTGCCGGACGGCGACTTCTTCGCGGCCCTGCGCGCGGGCAAGGCGTCGATCGTCACCGACGGCATCGCGGAGTTCACCGAGACCGGGATCCGGACGGCCTCGGGGCAGGAGCTTGAGGCGGACGTCGTGGTCACCGCCACCGGCTTCAACCTCTCGGCCTTCGGCGACGTGGCGTTCACCGTCGACGGCGAGCCGGTCGACTTCACGCGGAAGGTCACCTGGCGCGGGGTCATGATCAGCGACGTGCCGAACATGGCCTACGTGTTCGGCTACTTCCGGCACAGCTGGACGCTGCGCGTGGACCTCGTCGCCGACCTGGTGTGCCGGCTGTGGGAGCACATGCAGGACAAGGGCGCCACGACGGTCGTCCCGACGCTGCGGCCGGGCGACGCCGACATGCCGCTGCTCCCGTGGTCGGACCCGGAGAACTTCAACTCCGGCTACGTCATGCGCTCCCAGCACGTGCTCTTCAAGCAGGGCGACCGCGAGCCCTGGACGCACATGCTCGAGCACGAGGAGGAACAGGAGATCCTGCCGAAGGCCGACCTCGACGACGGCCTCGTCTACCGCTGAGTCCCGCCCATGTCCGCCGCGCTCACGACCACGGACCGGGTTCCCGTCGGTGGCGGGGTGATCGTGACGGGGCCCGGGGTGGTGGTGACGCAGCCGGTGGAGGGCACGTTCGTCGCCTTCTCCACGACCTGCCCCCACCGCGGCTGCGCGGTGCGGGCCGTGGCCGCCGGGACGATCAACTGCTTCTGCCACGGCAGCCGCTTCCGCATCGCCGACGGTGCCGTCGTCGGCGGGCCGGCGGAGGAGCCGCTGCGGCGGCTCCCGGTCGTGGTGGTCGGCACGGAGATCAGGGTGGGCGACGAGGCGGACGGCCCGGGCTGAGCGACGTCAGCCGGTCGGCGCGGGCGGGGTCGGCCGGCCGCCGCGGGCGACGGTGCCGGCCTGGTCGACCACGGCGGCCCGCCATTCCGGCGGGACCACGGCGAACACGCCGTCGTCGACCGCGGCCAGGGCCTCGCGGGCGACGTCGGCGGGGTCGGCGCCGACCGGGGACATCCCCGTCGCCACCAACGCCGGGCAGATCATGCTGATCCCGACGGGCGTGCCCGCGAGCGCCATCGCCGCGTGCGCGACGACCGCCGCCACCGCGTGCTTCGACGGGCCGTACGCGCCGCCGCCAGGGAACACCGTCATGCCCGCCAGGGACGCGGTGACCAGCACGTGGGCCGGGTCCGCCGCCGCGAGCAGCCTCGGGACGAAGGCCCGCAGGCCGTTGACCACTCCCGCGACGTTCACCCCGAAGACGCGGTCCCACTCCGCCGCCGGCACCTCCCAGGGCGCACCGACCGACGGCCCGACGATCCCGGCGTTGAGGCAGACGAACCGGGCGCCGGACGCGCGCTCGGCGAGCCGCTCCACCGCCTCCGGGTCGGAGACGTCCACGACCGTTCCGGAGCCGCCGAGCCGCTCGGCCGCCGCGAGCACCCCCGCCTCGTCAACGTCCGCGAGGACCAGCTCGGCGCCCCGCCCGCGCAGCTGCTCGGCCAGGGCGAGACCGATCCCGCCGGCCGCACCGGTGACGACCGCGGTGAACGGCCGGTCACCGCCCCACGGGCTCGTCAACGGTCCGCGCCGGTCGTCATGCGCCCCAGGCTAGAGGTGCTCAGCCCACCACGGTCGCCGGCCGGTGGCCGTCCCACGGCAGGGCCTTCTCCAGGTCGGCCGCCACGGCGAGGAGCGTGCCCTCGCCGGCGTACGGACCGGTCAGCTGCGCCCCGACGGGCCAGCCCTCGTCGGTGCGCCCGAGCGGGAGGGAGATCGCCGGGTTCCCGGTGACGTTGGACAGCGCGGTGAAGCCGGCGGTGGCGAAGATGCGGTCGTACCAGCCGCGCGCGTCGAGGGAGTCGTCGTCGGCGTCGAGGTGGCCGAGGGGCGTGTTGGGGACGTTCATCGTCGGCGTCAGGATCAGGTCGTACCGCTGGTGGAAGGCGGCGACGGCCCGGGTGGTCGCGTTGAATACCCGGTCGGCGGCGAACAGGTCCGAGGCCCGGAGGGTGCGCCCGTGGTCGGCACAGGCACGGGTGGTGGCCTCGAGGTGCTCGGGTCCGGGGTCGACGCCGAGGGCCGCGGCCAGGGAGTCCACGCCGTCGGCGAGGAAGCTGGTCCAGGCGGTCAGGTTGGCGTCGTCGAACGCCTCGGGGTCCATCGCGGGGGCGGCGAGCTCCACGGTGTGCCCCAGCTCCTGGAGCGTGCGCCCGACCGCCTCCGTGGCCGCCACGCAGCGCGGGTCGACGGTGCCGCGGCCGGAGAACGCGGCGGTGTGCAGGGCGATCCGCAGCGGCCGGCTCCCGGTGCGGACCTCCTCGGCGAAGGGCCGCACGGGCTCCGGCAGCAGGTACCGGTCGCCCGGCTCGTAGCCGTGCACCGCGTCGAGCAGGCCCGCGCAGTCCCGCACGGTGCGGGTCACGGCGAACTCGATGCCGAGGCCGAGCAACGGGTCGGCGTAGTCCGGGCCGGGCGACGTCCGTCCGCGGCTCGGCTTGAGCCCGACCAACCCGCACGCCGCCGCCGGGATGCGGATCGAACCGCCGCCGTCGTTCGCGTGCGCGACGGGCAGCGCCCGGGCCGCGACCAGGGCGGCCGAGCCGCCGCTCGACCCGCCCGGGCTGCGCGTGAGGTCCCACGGGTTGTGGACCGGACCGGTCGCGACGGGCTCCGTGCTGGCGTTGAAGCCCAGTTCCGGGGTGGCGGTGACGCCGAGGGTCGCCAGCCCGGCACGCCGGAAGCGCGCCATGAGGTGGGTGTCCGCGGGCATCGGCACACCGTCTCCGAGCAGCCGGCTGCCGGCTCGCTGCGGGACCCCCGCGGCGTGCACGATGAGGTCCTTGATCGCGAACGGCACACCGGCGAACGGCCCGTCCGCGGCGTGGTCGAGCGGCGCTGCGAAACGCTTGCCGACCAGCGCGTTCAGCGCGGGCTGCACGGCGTCGAGGGCCTCCGTGGCGGCGGCCTGCACCTCGCCGGCCGTGACCTCGCCGGAGCGGATCAGGGCGGCGAGCGCGGTGGCGTCGAGGTCGGCGTACTCGTCGGGCTTCATGGCGTCCTCCGTGGTCGGGAGGCGCGACGGTACGGACGGGCGCGCCGCGGCACATCGGTCGGTTGACGGATGCCCTCCGGACCCGTCGTCGTCCCTGGTCGGGAGGCTGCGGGCCCGGTAGCGTGCGCCGCGTGACCGCCCTCACCGCGGCCCGTGAGCTGCGGTCCTTCCTGCGGCGCAACGGCAGCCGCACCCCCGGCGCGGCGTCCGCGGTGCTCGAGGCCCTGCGCCCGGTGGTGCCGGCGGACTGTCTCGCGTTGTCGCTCTGGGATCCTGCGGCGTCGCGGCACCGCACGCTCGCCTCCTCCTACCCGTCGGCGGTCACGGCCCTGCTCGACGGACGCATGCACACCGATCCGCTGTTCGACTCGGTCCGGTCGGGCCGGGTGCCGGTCCGGGTCCGGGACCTGGCGCCCCGCCGCCGCCACGGGGAGATCTTCGACCGGATCATCACGCCGCTCGGCTTCCGGGACGGCGTCACCCACTGCCTGTTCGCGGCCGACGGCCGGTACGTCGGCATGCTCAACGCGAGCACGCTCGACGCCCGCCACCCGGACGACGACACCGTCGACCTGCTCGACCTGCTCGGCCCCGACCTCGCCGCCGCGCTCGACCCGGTCGCCGCTCCCCGATCCCCCACCGAACGGCTGGTGCGCGGGGAGGTCGACGGGTTCGTCGCGGGTGCCGACGGGACCGTGACGCCGCTCTCCCCCGCGTCGCGCCCCGTCCTCGTCGCCCCGCCGTCGCCACTGGCCGGGGTGGTGGCGCAGCTCCGTGCGGGCGTCCCGCCCGCCACCCCGGTCCTGCACGTCGTCCGGGACGTCGCCGTGGTCGCCGTCGAGCTGTACGCCTCGCCGTCGGGCGTGGTCGTCCTGCACCGCGAGGTGCCCTCGCCGGCCGGGCTCACCGTGCGGGAACTGCACGTGCTCGACGGCGTCGCCCGCGGCCTGAGCAACACCGAGATCGCCGCCGCCCACGGCATCGGCGGCCGCACGGTCGCCACGCACGTCGAGCACATCCTGGCCAAGACGGGCTGCCGCAACCGCGTCGAGGCCGCGCAGCTGGCCACGCGGTGGGGCCTGCTGGTGGCCCCGCCGAGCTGAGCGTCCTGCCGTGGTGAAGGGGTCGGCGGAGTGCCCCCTCGTTCGGAGGGGCCTCGGCTTCGGGCCGACGGGTTCTCAGAAGGCGAACAGGGGCCACTCCGGCGGGAGCCCGAACATCAGCTGGCCGACCGACTCGTACCGGCTGGGCGAGACGAAGGCGTGCTGGGTGACGGTGTGGACGTCGCGGAAGTGGGCCGCGAAGGGGCGGTTGTTGCGAATGGCCGAGGTGCCCGCGACCTGGTGCACGAGCCGCACGGCGGTGGCGGCGGCCTCGACCCCGTGGGCGGCCGCCAGTTGGATGGATCGGCGGTGCTCGGTCTCGAAGGGGCGTCCGGCCTCGCAGGCCGCGTAGCCCTCGGCGAGCACCTCGCGCAGGTACGCGCGGGCCGCACACCGGTGCCCCTCGGCGCGGGCGATCTCCGACTGGGCCACGGCGCGCTCCCGCAGCGGGACGGTCGTGAAGGCGGGCGTCTTCGCCGTCGCGAGTTCGGTGACCTCGGCGACCGCGGTGTGCGCGATGCCGAGGGCGACCGCGGCCATCACCGCCGTGGTCTGCCAGAACACCATCCGGTACAGCGGCCCCTGGAAGGCGGGACCCGGTGGGGCGTCGGCGAAGGGCACGAGCAGCGGCGTCCGGCGATCGGGGACGAACGCGCCGTCGACGGTCACGTCATGGCTCCCGGTGCCCCGCATGCCCAGGACGTCCCAGTTCTCGATGATCTGCCCCTCCGCCCGCGGGAGGAACACGAGCACCGTGACCGGCTGGCCGTCGGACGTGGTGCGGGGTACGCCCTCATCCGTCGGCACCGCGGTGAAGATCAGCCACGTCGCGGCGTGACAGCCGCTGACGAACGGTACCCGGCCCGTGATCCGGTGACCGCCCTCCACGGGGACGGCGGTCATCGACGGGACCAGCGTCCCGGCGAACCGCGCCTCCCCCGCGTACACCTCGTCGGCGCCCCGCTCCGGCAGCCACATCCCGAAGATGCTCGGAGTCACGGACATGTACAGGTTCCACGCGGCGGCGGCGTCGACCCGCGCGATCTCCTCCACGAGGTCGAAGGCGCTCACCGGGTCGATCTCGAAGCCGCCGAGTGCACGGGGGATCCACATGCGGTAGAGCCCGACCTCCCGCATGGCCTCGACCGACGCGTCCGGGAGGCGGCACTCCCGGTCCGCGACCGGCGCATTCTCCCGCAGCACCGGAGCGATCTTCTCCACGCCCTGGTGCAGGGCCTCGACGTCGGTGACGGGCATGTCGGCACTCCCCGGATCGGCGCGGCCGCGGAGCCCCTCGCCCCCGAAGGACCGGCGGGCGGACCGCGACGGCACCCGTCGGCCTGCCGAGCGGGACGGCCAGGGTCCTGCGCGCTCCGGGGAGCGTCAACCGCCGTCCGGCCGCGCACCCCTTGTCAGGAATCTCTTGACGAGCTCGTTGTCAGGGCTACCCTGACGAGCATGGAGACCCTGCTGGAGAAGGCCTTGACGGTCGACGTCACCGAGGCGGCGGCGTCGACGTCGCTGGCCGCCGTGCGGGAGGCGGAGCGGTACGCGGACGCGATCATCGGGCTGCCGCCGACGCCGGGGACGCCGGAGTGGGACGCCGAGCAGGGCACCGACGTGCCGGCGGAGCGGGAGCGCGCGTGGCAGGTCCTGCAGTTCCGGATCGAGCTTGTGGCGGGGATCGACCCGGTCCGTACCCTCGTCGGCCTGCGCCGGACCGGCACGACCTGGGACCTCATCGGCCGGGCGGCCGGGGTGAGCAGGCAGTCGGCGCACGAGCGGTGGGCCCGCCGGGTCACCGACGTGCTCGAGCGCGGCACCGGGTGAGCGCGTCGTCGGCGTGGATCTCGGGCTTCGGGTGACCACTAGGGTCGGACGAATGCCCGTCCGCGTGCGCGATGTCATGACCCGGCGGCTCGTCACGGTGCAGGCGGACGATCCCGTGGACCTCGCTGCACAACGCATGCTGCGGGCGGGGTTCAGCGCGCTGCCCGTGGTGCGGGGCGTCGACCGGCTGGTCGGGATCGTCAGCCTGGTCGACGTCCTGCGCCACCGGGAGGACGGCGCGCCCGCCGGAGAGACCGTGGGGTCGATCATGACCACGGACGTGCTGACGATGTCGCCGGCGACGAGCGCCGCCGTCGTCGCGCACCGGTTGCGCACCTACGGCGAGCTGCGGGTGATGCCGATCGTGGAGCGCGGGCTCCTGGTCGGGGTGGTCACCCGCAGCGACCTGCTCCGCGGCCCCCGGGAGCAGCCCGGGCTGCTGTCCCGGCTGTTCGGCCGGACCACGCTGCCCGATCCCGTGCCGGCCCGGATGCCGCGGGAGCGCAGGCCGGACGCCCGGACGGTCGGCGAGGTGATGACCAGCACCGACCTGGTCGTCGTCCGGCCCGCCACCCCCTGCTCGCGGGCCGTCGAGCTGCTCCTCACCCGCCGGTTCAGCCTGCTCCCGGTGGTCGAGGACGACGGCGGGCTGGTCGGCGTGGTGAGCGAGGCCGACCTGCTGCGTGACCCGCTCGACGGCAGCCGCAGCGGGCCCCCGCGGACCGTCGGCGCCGCGATGACCCGCTCGCCCACCGTCGTCCGGCCGGACACGCCGCTGGCCGAGGCCCGGCACCTGGTCGTCGACCGGGGCTTCCGGGTCCTGCCGGTGACCCGCGGCCGGACGCTCGTCGGGGTGCTCAGCCGCAGCGACCTCGTCTGACGGGCCGGTCAGGCCGGTCGTGCCACCCCGGCGATCAGGAGCGCGCCACCGAGCACGAGCAACCCGGTACCGATCACCGGGACCAGCCGGGGCCCCTGCCGGCTCGTCTTCTCCAGCACCATCAGCGCGGTGAGGCCGAGCATCCACAGCAGACTCGCGGCTCCGGTCACCACCATGACCAGCATCAACGCCCAGCAACAGCCCACGCAGGACACCCCGTGCCGCAGGCCGAGGCGCGCCGCCCCCGCCGGGCCGCGCCGGTACTCGCGGCGCAGCACGGTCGCCGGGCTGCGGCAGGCGCGCAGGCACGCCTCCTTGAGCCGGCTGAACTGGAAGCCGCCCGCGAGCAGGATGGCCAGGCCGAGCAGGACCTCCGGCCGGGCGGCGAGCCACGGGACCGCGCCGGTCGCCGCGGCCACGCCCAGCGCCACGGCGAAGGCGAGCCCCGCGACCGCCGTCCACACCGCGAGATAGCCGCCGAGCAGCGCCGGAAGCGCCCCGCCCGGCTGCGGCGCCCGCGCCCGGACGTGCGCGAACAGGCGCACCAGCGGCACGACCGTCGGCAGCATCATCGCCCCGACCATCACCAGCCAGGCCACCAGGAACGGGCCCGGCCGGGGCACCGCGGGACCGTGGTGGTGGCCGCCCGCGAGCACGAGCCAGCCGCTGAGCAGCCAGCACGCCCCCGCGGCCGCCCACAGCCCGGTCGCCGGGTCGCGGAGCCGGGCCGGGACCGCGACCGGGGACATCAGCCGGTGAACCGGAAGTGGCCCTGCACCGAGTTGTAACCGGAGATGTCGATGTCCGGGCGGCCGAGCTTCGCGCCGCTGCGCCGGTACACCGAGGCGGTGCCGGGATAGGCCGGCGAGCCCGGGATGGTGGAGAACACCGAGTCGGACAGGGTGGTCGGCCGCCCGGTTGCGCCCACCAGCTGCTCGAACTCCGCCTCCACCACGTCGCCGATCTTGAGCGTGCCCTTGCCCTCCTGCACCGTCGCGGCGAAGGGCGCCCGCTCCACGCCCACGACCTCCCCGATCAGCGCGGCGAGGTCCGCGATCGGGCCGCCGAGCCCGCCGGTGAACACGTCGAGCAGCGCCTTCTCCTGCTCCTCCGAGCACCGGTCGTCGACGTAGACCATCGCGGTCCAGTTCCCGGCCAGCACGTTGCCCGGGATGTAGGCGAGCAGGGCGAGGCCGCGGTCGGACACGTCGACACCCTGGACGGTGCCGCTGTCCACGTACCAGACGACCGAGCCGTCGCACACGCCGCCGTCGGGGTCGAGGCCCACCCAGCAGGGGCAGACCGCCTTGCACGTGCAGACCTCCAGCAGGCGCCCCTCGACCACGTAGGTGCCGCTCTCGATGTCGGTCGCGGTCATCGCCGTCCCTCCTTCCCACCGCCCGGCGGCAGTGTGACGGAGACCACAGAGAACGGCCAGGGGTCGATCCGTGAGCGGTCGCTACCGGCGCGTGACCTCGCCGAGGCCCGTGACCTCCTGGGTCACCTGCGGCGAGCCCTCGTACCGGATGCTGCCGACGCCGGTGACCCGGGCCTGCAGGGTGCGGCTCACGTCGACCACGGCCGAGCCGGCCCCGCTGACCGTCACGTCGGCCTCCTCCGAGGTGAGGTTCGCGGCGTCGTACTCGCCGATGCCGGTCAGGTCGACCACCTGGCGGGTCACCCGCCCGGACACGACGACCCGGGCGGCGCCGCCGTGCGTGACCGCGAGCTCGGGTCCGTCGAGCCCGGTCACGGTGACCGCACCGGCGCCGGACACGGTCAGGCCGGTCAGCTGCTCGACGGTGACCCGGTAGTTGATCACATCGGCGTTCGCGGGGATCGTGCCCTCCCGGATCCCGAGCTTGAGCGTGGTGCCCTGCACCTCGCTGGTGAGCGACGGCAGGATGCCGTCGTCCGCCCGGATCTCGAGCGACCCGGTGCCGGTCTGCTCGATGGTGAGCGTCCCGGCGGAGGCGAACTCCACCGAGTCGAAGCCCGGCACCGGGCGGTTCTCGGTCCGTACGTTCCCGGACCCGGTCGCGACGGTCGTCTGACCGCACGCCGCCACCAGTACGAGCAGCGCCGTCGCGGCGAGCAGGCGCGCGCGACCCCTCCAGAAGGTGACGTGCCCCATCGTCCACCGTCCGTTCCGCCGAACCGCCCGTCCGTACGGTCCCAGACGACGGCCCGGCGGGCCACGGGGTTCAGCCGCGGGCTGCGGCAACGCCGACATCGCCGGCCTGCTCGGCACCTCCACGAACGCCCGACCCCTCACCCTCGCGCAGCGCCTCGTCTCGCCCCCGAGGTCCCACACGATCCGGGAGTGCTCCCACGGCGTGGAGTCACGTGTCGTGGGCCGCTCCCTGCGGGCTGCTCGTGTAGCCGTCGATGCTGGCGCTCACCTGCGCGACGATCCTGCGTGCCAGGCGTCACCCTGTTCGTCGTTCCCACAGGGCTGACCGCAGGCAGCGGTCGGGCTCATCGGCTGCTCAGGATCCGCCCGACTCCCGGCGCAGGGAGCGGAGCAGGAGGAGGAGCGGGGTCCACGCCTCCTCCAGCGCCGCGTCCGGGTCCACCGCGGCGGCGATCCACAGCGCGGCCTCGTTCATGGCGCCGTTGAGCAGGGCCGCGGTCGCCGCCCGCGACACCGGGCGCAGTTCCCCCGAGTCGACGAGCATGTCGAGGACCTCTTCGAGCAGGCGGCCGGACTGCGCGGCGTCGTGCTCGCGCCACGTCTCCCAGCCCAGGACCGCGGGCGCGTCGACGACCAGCACCCGGCGCACGCGCGGGTCGACGCTGGCCGCCAGGAACGCACGGCAGCCACGCTCGAGCTGCTCCCACGGCTCCCCCGTCGCGGCCTCCTCGATCGCCGCGGCAACCGACCGCTGGACGTCGCCCAGCACGGCCTCGAACAGGGCCTTCTTGCTCCGGTAGTGGTGGTACACCGCGCCGCGGGTCACCCCGGCCGCCGCCGCGACCTCCTCGAGGCCGACCTCGGCGTACCCGCGGCGGGGTTCGCCGCGGCCGCCTTCGACGCTGCGGACGCCTCGGCCTCCTAGGGCCGGACCCGCACGACGACCTCGGCGTCGGTGACCCGCTCGACGCCGACCGTGAAGCCACCGGCCTCCGTCTGCCCGCCGACCGGCACCCGGACCTGCTGGCCGGCGACCTGGATCTCGGCCACGTCGTTCTCCACGCCGACGAGCCGCGCCTCGACCCCGAGGACGGAGACGGCGGCGGCGCCGCTGCGCGGGAAGGTGACGGTGCAGCCGTCGAGCCCGCAATCGGTGCTCGACGACCCTCCCCCGCAGCCGGCCAGGCCGAGGGTGAGGACGGCCGCGGCGAGGCCGGTCAGGAGCCGGCGGGATCTCGGGAGTGCGCGCACGCCCGAGATCCTAGCGCCGGGTTTGTCTGGTTCTCCGAGGCCGCCCACTCAGAGCGCGGCGGCGACGGCGCCGGCGAACGCCCGGTCCATGTCGTAGACCGGCTCCCAGGTGATGTGGACGACGTGGGCGTAGTTCTGCAGGTGGAAGACCTGGTACGCGTTGAAGGCGTCCGGGTCGTCGACCTCGAGGAGGACGTAACCGCCCCATGCCGTGCCGAGGGTCTTCTGGTGCGCGACACCCTTGTCCACGTTGCCGTAGTTGCCGGCCCTGGCCATCGCCCGGAAAGCCTCGGCCCAGGCGGCATCGATGTCGTTCTTGGTCACGCCGTCGCGGTAGACGAACTTCTGCAGGTACATCTGGCCCATGACCCCTCCCGGTGCCTCGATCGGACCGGGCGACGGTCCCGGGGGCCGCCGGGCGCGGATAGAGCCGGAGGGCCCCCGGCGCGTCAGGAGGCCACGTAGAGGGCGATCACGAGCAGTGGGGCGAGGACGTCGTACCAGAGGATGAACCCGGCGTTGCCCGCCTCCCGGTTGCCCTGCCGCACGATCTGCACGACGTGCCCGACCGCGGCGCCGAGGTAGAAGATCGCGAAGGCGAGCACGGCGGCGAGCTGGAACTGCCGGTCGAAGCCGCTCCCCGCGAGGATCCCGAGCACCCCGATCAGCACCCCGGCCAGCCCGACCTCCCACTGGAACGGGTTGCCGGCCGGCCAGCCGATCGACCTCGCGATGGGGTCCGGGAACATCAGGTGCCCGCACCCGACGATCAGCGAGTTGACGCCCGCGAGCCAGACCAGGGCGTTGAGCGAGCTCGCGGCCGTGAACCCGACCCAGCCCGACATCGCGACCTGCACGATCTCGGCCACGACGAACCCGGCGAGCCCGACGTAGGTCGTCATGCCGAGCAGCCGCAGGACGACCGGCGGCGGCCCCGGGTCCTCGGCGGGCACGACCGGCAGCTCGGCCGTCGGCGGCGGGTCGACGGAGCGCTCGGGTACCGGCACGTGTCCCTCCCGGTCATGGGGTCCTGACGGCCGGTTCGCCGCACCAGCGGACGGCGTTAGCGGCGGCACGGCGGCGACCGTCGTGATCCACTGGCCGAAGTCCCCCGCGACCGCGATCACCTCCGGAGGCCGCCCGTGCCGCTCGACCCGCAGTTCCGCACCGTCCTCGGCACCCTCGCCGCGGCCGGCTTCACCGGCCTGACCGGCGGCGATGCACTCACCGTGCGCGAGCGGTACCGGACGCTCGCGCTGTCCCGGCGCGGGCCGGGGTTCGTGCCGGAGCCGGTCGCCGCAGTCGCGGACACGACGGCCGACCGCGTCCCGGTACGGATCTTCACGCCGGCGCAGGACCGCGGGCTCGCCGTGGTGTACCTGCACGGCGGCGGCTGGGTGATGGGCGACCTGGACACGCACGACCCGCTGTGCCGCCGCGTGGCCAACGCGCTCGGCGCGGTCGTGGTGTCCGTGGACTACCGGCTCGCGCCCGAGCACCCCTTCCCCGCCGGGCTCGACGACGCCGTCACCGTGCTGCGCTGGACGCTCGCCCGCCACCCCGACCGGCCGGTGGGTGCCGCGGGGGACAGCGCGGGCGCCTCGCTCGCCGCCGGCCTCGCACTGCGGGCCCGCGATGCCGGCCTCCCGCTGGCCGGTCAGCTGCTGTTCTACCCGGCCACCGACCCGGCGATGACCTCGCCGTCGGTGCGCGACAACGGCGAGGGCTACTTCCTCACCCACGCCGACATGGTCTGGTTCCTCGAGCAGTACGCGCCGGGCGGCGGGTCCGGCGTCCCCGAGGTGGACCTGCTGGCGGCCGACGTGGGCGGGGTGGCGCCCGCCGTCGTCGCGACCGCGGAGTTCGACCCGCTCCGCGACGAGGGCGTCGCCTACGTGGAGCACCTCGCCGCCGCGGGTGTGCCGGTCGAGCACGTGCCCGGGCCCGGGCTGATCCACGGCTACGCGGCGTTCCTCGGGGTGGTCGACGCCGCCGACGCGACGGCCGTGCAGGCCCTCGCCTCCTTCGGCCGGGTCCTCACGGGGTGAATCCGCCGGCGCGATGATCACCCCGGTCCCGTCAGCCGACCGGCGCGAGGCGCTCCGCCCGCTCGAGCAGGGCGACGACGTCCTCCCGGGTGCGGTGCGGCGCGTCGTTCCACGCGGTGAGGTCGCGGATCAGGGCCGCGCCCCGCGGTCCGCGCAGCGCCGGCGCACGCCGCTCGGCCGCGCCCGGCAGGCACCGCCAGACGTGCGCGATCCACGGCATCGCGTCCCGCTCGACGTTGACCAGCCGACCCCCGCGGTGGGCCGCGACGGTCAGCGCCGCCACCACGCAGGCCTGCTCGACCTCGTCCGGCCGCGGCGGCCCGGCGAGCAGCCGCGCCACCCTCGACGGGCGGTTGTCCGTGCACCAGCCGTGCTGCAACCACCCGCGCTCCACGATCCCGCGGGCCACCGCGAGAACACTCCGCTCGGACGTCCGGCGGAGGGGCCGGACCCCGGGCTCGACCAGACAGACGGCCATCGCCGCTCCTCCCGCTCATTGCCCCACCTCGCAGTGTGGGCCGGGAGCCGCCTGCGCGGTAGGGCCTTCATCGCCGCTCCGGGCACCGGGCCCGGACCGCGCCGACCAGGCCGGCCGCGTCGTCGGCGTGCAGGTGGACCGCGGAGAGCGTGACGGTCCCGTGCCGCAGCAGGTCGACCACGACCGGTTCGCGGAGGAGCACCTCGACGGTCGTCTGGTTGCCGACGGGGAGGTGCAGGACGCCGTCGTCGACCTGCAGCGACCGGCCGTCGCGGGTCCGGCGGACCTGCCGGACCCGGTCGACGGCCGCCCACGGCACGGTCAGGTCGACGGCCCGGCCCGCCCGGACCCGCAGCCCGGCGGGCCCCACGACGTGCGGGTGCACTGTGACGCCGGCGAGGATCCCGAGCGCGAAGAGGACACCCCACACCCCGGTGGCCAGCAGCAGGACGCGGAGCCAGGTGAAGGCGGGGCTCCACGGCACGATCACGTCCACCGCCACGACCTCGAGGGCCGAGAGCCCGGTGAAGACGATCAGGGGCGGCAGCATCGGGCCGCGGTAGGCGAACGCCCGTCCTCCCGCCTCGACGTCGGGCCGGCGGCCGGCCCAGCGCAGCAGGCTCACCCAGCCGTCGAGTTCGGCGCGCACCGCCCGTCGCAGGATGTTCACGATACGACCGTATTGCGAAATGGGCAGGTTGGCAATACGGCTGTATCGTGACGTCCGTGCCGAAGCAGGTCGACCACGCCGCCCGTCGCGCGCACATCGCCGACGCCGTGCTCGCCGTCGTCGCGCGGGCCGGCCTGGAGGAGGTGAGCGTGCGGCACGTGGCGGCCGAGGCGGAGGTCTCGCCCGGCATGGTGCAGCACTACTTCCGCACGAAGGACGAGCTGATGCGGGCCGCGCTCGAGCGGGTCGGCGCCGCGGTGCAGGAGCGTCTCGGCGCGACCGGCGAGCTGCCGCCGCGCGAGCTGGTGCGCGCGCTGTTCCTGCAGCTCCTGCCGGTCGACGGGCAACGGGCGCGGGAGGCCCGCGTGGCCGTCGCCTTCCTCGCACACGCCGCGGTGCACCCCGAGGCCGGCGACGGGCTGCGCGCCGACGCCCGCGCCCTCCGCGAACACCTCGCCGCGCAGCTCGACGGCCCGGCGGCCGGACCGGTCGCCACCGGACTGCTCGCACTCGTCGACGGCCTCGGGCTCCAGGTCCTCACCGGACAGCTCGACGCCGACGACGCCGTCGCCACCCTCGACGTCTGGCTCGACCTGGCCCTGGGCTAGGGGGCGGCAGGCGCGCCCGCGAGCGCCCGCTGGGCGCGCGCGGTGCACGGGCTGGTCGCGATCATCCCGACGACGACGTCGACCGGCAGGGCGAGCTGCGAGGCCAGGACCGCCTGGTCGACCGGCAGGACCCAGATCAGGGTGAGCCGGACCGCGGCGGTCGCGAGGAAGACCGCGCCCCAGGTCGCGGTGGCGCCCGAGAGAAAGCGGCGCAACGGCCCCGGGTTCCGTATCCCCTCGTCCCGGTCGGCCGCCTGCTCCGCGGTACGGACCAGCCAGGGCGGAACCACTCGGCGAGCGGACGCTCCCGCAGCCCCTGGACGACCAGCCACGCCCCGAGCGGGACGATCCCCAGCTCCTCCTTCGCCAGCATCAGCCGCGGCGATCCGAGCAGGAAGCTCGTCGCGATCCCCACCGCGGAGAACACCAGCACGAGCAGGGCGAGCGGGTCGGCCCGGCGGCCGCGCCACCAACCCCAGCCCACCCGGACGGCGGCGAACGCCGCACCGGCTGCGAGCGCCGTGGGAGCCACGCGTCCAGCAGGCGACGACCCCCGCGGTCGCCGCGGGCGCACGCCGTCGCCCGCCAAGCAGGCGGCGATCCTGGCCGCGGCCACCGACTGCTTCCTGGCCGACGGCTACGCGGGGGCCTCCATGGACCGGGTCGCCGAGCGCGCCGGGGTCAGCAAGCAGACCGTGTACGGCCACTTCGGCGGCAAGGAGTCCCTGTTCACGGCCTCTCCGCCGCCGACCGCCGCGAGATCGCCGAGGGGTCGCCGGCCTGGTCCGTCGGGCCTACGGGCGGTGATACATCCGGAGCCCCTCGCACGAGCATCGGGAGGAGAACCACCCTCCCGACCCTGAGGTGACCATGGACGGCACGGCGGCCCGGCACCACGCGACGTTGATGGCGGTCGCACGCGGCTACCAGCGCTCGCAGGCCCTGGCGGTGGCGGCCGAGCTGGGGATCGCCGACCTGCTCACCGGGCCCCGCCCCGTCGTCGACCTCGCGGCGGCCACGGGCACGGACGTCACCGCGCTGTACCGCCTCCTGCGGTCGCTGGCCTCGATCGGGGTGTTCCACGAGGACGACGAGCAGCGGTTCTCGCTGACGGCGATGGGCCACCTGCTGCGCCGCGACCATCCCTGGTCGATCGATCCCGCCGTGCGGATGTTCTGCGCGGACTACCAGTGGCGGGCGTGGGGCGAGCTGGGCTACAGCGTCCGGACCGGCGGCAACGCCCTCGTCCACACCCTGGGGACGGACGTGTGGGAGCACCGGCGCCGGGACCCCGCCCAGGGCGAGCTGTTCGACGCGGCCATGCGGACCATGGCCACCTCCTACGCCCCGGGCGTCCTGGCCGCGCACGACTTCGGGGCCTACTCGGTGGTGGCCGACGTCGGCGGCGGCACCGGCGCGATGCTGGCGGCGATCCTCGCCGCCCACCCCGACCTGCACGGAATCCTCGCCGAACAACCCGAGGTGCTGCCCCGCGCCGCACGTCAGCTCGACGCCGCCGGCGTGGCCGACCGGGTCCGGCTGGTCGAGTGCGACTTCTTCGACGACGTGCCCACGGGCGCCGACGCCTACGTGATGCTGCGGGTCCTGCACGACTGGCCCGACGACGCGGCCGCGCAGATCCTCCGCCACGTGCGCGCGGCGACGGGCCCGACCGCCCGCCTGCTCGTGGTCGAGGCGGTCGTCGGCCCGCCGAACGAGGACCCCCAGACGGCCTTCCTCGACCTGATGATGCTCGTGTCCGCGGGCGGGCGGGAGCGCACCGAGCCGGAGTGGCGGGACCTGCTCGCGACCGCCGGTTTCCGGGTCGCAGGCATCGTCCCCGCAGGTCCGGGGCGGTCCGTGATCGAGGCGGTCCCGGCCTAGTGGCGGTCGGCGGTCGGCGTCCGGGCTGACGGTCGGCGGCTGGGGCCGGCGGCCGGCATCAGCCTCGCCCAGCAACGCCGCCCAACTCGACCAGCACCCCGAACCCCGACCGCCCCTCAGATCGCCCCGAGCAGCATGACCGCCATCGAGGCGGCGGCGAGGAGGTGTGCGACGGCGGCGACCCGGGCGGTGCGCAGGGCGCCGAGCCGCGCACCGGCAGCAACCCGGTCCGAGCCCGCGCAGCCGGCGACGACGGGCGGGCCACCGACCGCGGCCGGGACGCGCGGCCCGACCCGGTGTGCGGCGGACGCCCAGCGGTCGCCACAGCGCATCCCGTGCCACGCGAAGTAGCCGACCAGGAGGATCGACACCCCGGAGACCCCGATCGGCACACCGGCCACCGCCACAGCGTGCCCGGTGTGCCCCGCGTGCCCGGCGCTCGCCGCCTGCCCACCGTGCGGGCCGAGCACCAGCATGAAGAGCATCGCGAGGCCGCAGACCACGTGGTGCGCGGCGTCGTCGGCGGCGGGGCCGTCGCGAAGAGCGGCGGCCGTGAACCAGGCGGCGCTGAGGCCGAACACGACCGTCCAGGCCCCGGGCGGCAGCGGGTCGAGGGCCGGCGAGAACATCGCCGCCATCCCGGACGCCATCGCGGCGTGGGCCAGCTCCCCCGCGGCGGGGCGGCCGTCGCGTCGGGCGGTCACCAGACGGACGACGTGCAGCAGGCCCACGCCGACCAGGACCGCGGACACTCCGGCATCGAACCAGGCCATGGGCGGGCGGTTCCCTTCGTCGCGAGGAGGATCCGGGAGGCAGCTCCGGAGAGTGCGCGACCCGGTGCGGGCCGTCACGGAGAACTGCACCGTCTCCGCGTTCCGGGCACGTTTCCGTCGCGGTACGAGTCGCGGCCCGATCCCGATCCCCCGTGTCACCTCTGTGACCGTGCGTCGAGACGCGGTGACACCTCCTTCACCGCAGAACACCCGCGCGGTGAGATCTCCGCAGACCTGCAGGCCGGAGACGCACAGCTCCGTCGCCGGACCCCGGCCCGACAGCCACTACCGACCCCGCCGGAGCCGGGCGGCAACCGCACCGGTGTGGGTGACGACCCCCGACAGCGATCGCGGTGCGTGACGCCGCCCAGGTCAGCGCCCCGCGGGCCGAACTTCTCAACCCTGTTCGTAACCGTGTGAGGTCGAGTTGACCCCGCCGTCACCGAGCGGCCCCGGTCCGGACACGCACACCGGGAGGGATCTCCCGCATCCGTCCGGCGCCCCCGCCCGGATGTGACGTCCGCGGAAGGAGCTCGGCATGGAGGTCCTGGTCCTGACCACCGCTCCCGGCGGGCGGTCGGTGCTGCCCGCACTCGACCTGCTCGACCACACCGTGCGCGCGGCGGCGCCGTCCGTCACGGCGTTCCTCGACGCGGGGCGCTGCGACGTCGTGCTCGTCGACGGGCGCCGGCAGCCGCGGGCCGCCCTCGAGCTCGCGGCCCTGGTCGCGACGGCCGCACGGGGCACGCCGGTCGTGTTCGTCGCCGACGAGACCTGCCTCGCCGGTCTCCCGCGGGGCCACGGCGTGGCCCAGCTGGTGCTGTCCGACGCCGGGCCCGCCGAGGTCGACGCCCGGTTGCGGCTGGCCCGACGACGGTCCGTCGACCCGAGACACGGGCCCGAGCAGCCCGTCGTGGTGCGCGTGGGCCCGTTCGAGCTCGACCCGCACGCCTACACGATCCGGCTCCAGCACCGGCCGCTCCCGCTGACCCATCGGGAGTTCGAGCTGCTCGGCGCGCTGCTGGCGCAGGCCGGGCGGCCGCTGTCCCGCGAGCGCCTGCTCGGTCTCGTCGACGGCGGCGGCGACGGGACCAGCCCGCGGGCGGTCGACTGCCACATCCGCGCCATCCGCGCGAAGCTCGGTGCGCACCGCAGCAGCATCCGCACCGTCCGCGGGCTCGGCTACCTGGTCGCCGCCGGGTGACCCGTCGGCGCGCTCGCGCCGGGCGGCAGCCAGGGCAGGACGTACCCGTGGCCGCGCACCGTGCGCACCAGCCCGCGGTGCCGGCCGAGCTTGGCCCGGATCGCGCGGATGTGGCAGTCGACGGCGCGCGGGCCGGTCCCGTCCGTCCAGCCGCCGCACTCGCCCACCAGCTGCGCGCGGGTCAGGGGCCGCCCGGCGTGCAACAGCAGGGCCTTGAGCAGCTCGAACTCGTGATGGGTGAGGGCGAGCGGGGCGCCGTCGAGCGTCACCGTCCAGGCGTGGACGTCGAGGACGAAGGGTCCCACCGCCAGGACGGCCGCCGCGGCTTCGGGCTCCGGGTCGACCACGCGCCGACGGCCGGCCAGCCGCAGCCGGGCGTCGATCTCCGCGGGCCCGGCCGAGGCCAGCACGAGCTGCACCACGGCGCAGTCCTCGTCGATCTGCGGCGCGACCAGCTCCTCGATCACCCCGATCACGGGGATCCCCCGGGCGGTCGCCACCAGCCCCCGGCTCAGCTCGCAGGCCGCGAAGGGGTGCGTGCGCCCGTCGACGAGGGCCGCGTCGCACCGGCCCGCCGCCAGGAACTCCTGGACCGAGGGCCGGCAGGTGCGCACGGGGTGCGGCAGGAGGTCGAGCGCGGGCAGGACCGCGCGCACGTCAGGGTCGGAGGTGAGCACCAGAATCTGCACGACTTCTCTCCCCGGAATGCGGGTCGGCGGTTGCGGAACGACTAGAACCATCCCCGGCGGGATTGACACAAGCCGCACCGCGTGACCATTCCGTCAACACTTCCTCACACGACCAGAATCCCATTCGTGATCGTGGCACGCTGGACGGGTCTCGCAGGCTCAGGCGTTGTGCGACAGGCTATCCCAACCAGAGATTCGCGCCGCCACCGCTCCGGTCACATTTCTCCGGCCTGCTCACACCTTCCCGGAACGGTCGGTGAGGGAAGCGATACGCCGCCGACACGAACCGCCACGATCGAGTGAAGGAAACGCGATTAACCGCGGCGTAACTGCGGCCCCACCGAACGCAACGGTCCGGCTGCTTCGCTCAGTGGCAGCCGGGGGCGGCAGGGCTCCCCCGCTCCGCCCGGGACCCCGATCCGGGCGCCGGCCGCACCTCGGTTCGTTCCCCAACGGAAGTTCCAAAGGAGACAGACATGACTCAGAGCGTCCTCCGTCGCGCCGGGAAGGCCGGCGTGGTGGTCGCCGGTGGCGTCATGGCCCTCTCGGCCGTCGCCGCCGGTACCGCGTCCGCGGACGAGGGCCACTCGGGCCCCGAGAAGGAGGCGGGCGGCTTCTCCCCGACGACGCCGGTGGACGGCGTCGTCGCGCACTGGATGATGTACCACTATCAGCAGGACTTCACCCAGGAGCCGGAGGCGATCCTCGCCGACCCGGTGGAGTACGCCGCGATCCACCAGCACATGGCCGAGATGATGCTCGGTCTCGCGCCGCTGCCCGAGGACCCCGAGCCGGTCCCCTACGGCACGCACGCCGAGTGACCGGCCCCGCCCCCCAGGGCTGATCCACCCCGGGTCCGCCCCGCGCGACGCGGCGCGGGGCGGCCCGACCCCTTCCGAATCCCCCACCCTCCCGGGAGCGCTCCGTGACCTCCACGCTGACCGACACCCTCGTCCTCGACCCGGCCGCGCAGGACCTGCTGTTCCGCGAGGCGCGGACCGTCGCCGCCTTCACCGACGAGCCGGTCGGCGACGACCTCCTCCACGCCGTGCACGACCTCGTGCGCGCTGCCCCCACCTCGATGAACTGCTGCCCGCTGCGGGTGCTGGCGCTGCGCAGCGAGAGCGCGCGGGCCCGGCTGCTGCCGCACATGGCCGAGGGCAACCGGGAGAAGACGGCGGCGGCGCCGCTGGTCCTGGTCCTCGCCGCCGACCACGCCTTCACCGAGCACATGCCCACGCTGTTCCCGTTCGTCGACGCCGACGCCTACTTCGCCGACCCCGCGCTGCGCGCCGGGACCGCCGAGTACAACGCCGCCCTGCAGGCCGGCTACCTGATCCTCGGGCTGCGGGCCGCGGGCCTGGGCGTCGGCCCGATGGCCGGCTTCGACCGCGAGGGCGTCGACGCCGAGTTCTTCGCCGAGGGCCGGCTGCACGCCTCGCTGGTGCTGATCGCGGGCCGTCCGACGGGCGAGAACCCGTACCCGCGGCTGCCGCGGCCGGACTTCGACCAGGTCGTCACCTCGCTGTAGAGCACGCCCCACCCGCCGGACGAGGAGGATCCCCGTGACCACGACCGCCCTCCCGGTCGACGCGCCGAGCGGCGCGAGCCGCACCGCCGAGCCGATCGACCCGGTCGCGTGCGCCGCGGCCGTCGCGCCGCTGCTGGCCGAGCAGCGCCCGCTCGGTGAGTCCCGGCGCCGGCTGACCGACGCCACGGTCGCCGCGCTGGCCGATGCCGGCCAGCTGCGCACCTGGGTCCCGCGGCGGTTCGGCGGGTTGGAGACCGACACGCCCACGGTGATCGACGCGACGGCCCGGATCTCCGCGGCCGACCCGGCCGCCGGGTGGGTCACGATGATCCTCTCCTGCGCGGACCTCCTGGTCGGGATGCTCGAGCAGCGGGCCCAGCAGGAGGTCTGGTCCGCCGGCCCGGACACCTCGGTCTGCGCGGTGTTCAACCCCAGCTCCACCAGCGAGCGGGTGCCCGGCGGCTGGCGGGTGCGCGGGCGGTGGATGCCCGCCTCCGGGTGCCGGCACGCGAGCTGGGCGCTGCTCGGCGTCCCGCTGGCCGACGACCCCGAGGCCGGCGGGGCCACCACGCGCGCCAGCGTGCTGATCCCGATGAGCGAGCTGACCGTGACGGCCAGCTGGAACGCCATCGGCATGCGCGCCACCGGCAGCGACACCCTCGAGACCGCCGACGCGTTCGTCCCCGAGCACCGGGTGCTGCGGCTCGGCCCGGCCCTCGAAGGCCGGTTCCCCGGCTCGTACGGCGCCTCCTGGCGGCACCGCTCGCCGTTGATGCCGACGCTGTCCACCCACATGATGGCCGTCTACCTCGGCATGGCGGCCTCGGCGCTCGACGTCGTGCTCGCCGCCTCCGGGACCAAGGGCCTCACCTTCACCACCTACTCCCGCGCCGCCGAGTCCGGCGGGGTGCAGACCGCCGTCGCGAAGGCCGCGCTGACGATCGACGCCATGTGGGCGCTGGCCCACCACGCCGGCCGCGAGGTCGACTGGTGGGCCCGGACCGGCACCCGCCCCTCGACGGCCGACCGGGCCCGCATCCGCGGCTGGACCGGGCACGTCGCCGCGCAGTGCCGCGAGGCCCTCGACCAGCTCGTCAGCTGCTACGGCGCCTCCGCCTTCGCCGAGACGAACCCGCTGCAGGCCACCGTCCGCGACATGCACGCCGCCAGCCGGCACGCGGTGGCCAACCCGATCACCGGCACCGAGATCTACGGCCGCGCGCTGCTCGGCGTGGAGCCGTCGATCGCCACGCTCATCTGAGGAGCCCCTCGTGACCACCGAGAGCGCCCTGACCGCCACCGACGCGGCGCTGGGCTCGCGGGACCTCGCGGCCCGCGACACCCGTACCGCGATCCCCCGGGCCCGGCCCGTCCCCGCCGGCCTTCGCTGCACCACCCGCGAGATCGCCGACCCGGGCGACCTGGTCGGCCTGCTGCCCTCCGCCGCCGACGCCCTGTCCTGGGTCCGCGGCGGCGAGGGGCTCGTGGCCTGGGGTCGCACGACGACCCTGGAGACCGGCGGTCCCGGCCGCTTCGTCGACGCCGAGGCCGTGTGGCGGGCCCTCGCCGCCCGGATCGAGGTCGACGACGAGGTGGGCCTGCCGGGCACCGGACCCGTCGCCTTCGCGTCCTTCGCCTTCGGCGACGGACCGCTGGGGCGGACCCGCACCGGCGGCGGCGAGCGCTCCGTGCTCGTCGTCCCCCGGGTCGTCGTCGGACGGCGCGGCGGACGGTGCTGGATCACCGAGCTGGGCCCCGTGGCCGGCCACCCCGCCCCGTGGGGCGACGTGGCCGGAGACCCGGCCCGGCTCGGCCCGGACGAGCGACCCGCGCCGGTCCGCCGGCCGGGTCCCGCGCACTGGGCGGCGGGCGCGATGTCCGCCGCGGCGTACCGCGACGCGGTCGCCGAGGCCGTCACGCGCATGGCCGACGGGCCGCTGGACAAGGTCGTGCTCGCCCGGGACGTGGTGGCCCGCTTCGGCCGCCCCGTCGATCCCCGGTTCCTGATCCGGGCCCTCGCCGCGGGCAACCCGCGGTGCTGGACCTACTCGGTCGACGGGCTCGTCGGCGCCACGCCGGAGCTGCTGCTGCGCCGGTCCGGCGCCGTCGTCGAGTCCCGGGTGCTGGCCGGGACGACCTGGCCGGGCGCCGAGGGGGCCGATGACCAGGTGCTGTCCGCCGGGAAGTACCGCGAGGAGCACCGGTTCGCCGTCGAGTCCCTCTGCCGCACCCTCGGCCCCTCCTGCACCCGCATGGAGCTCGACGGGCCGCACCTGCTCCGGCTGCCGACCGTCACCCACCTCGCCACCGACGTCCGCGGCCACCTCGACCCGCTGCAGGACCCGTCGGTGCTGGCCCTCGCCGGTGCCGTGCACCCCACCGCCGCCGTGGGCGGCACCCCGCCGGCCCTCGCGGCGGCGACGATCGCCGAGCTCGAGGGCCGGGTCGGCCTGCAGCGCGGCCGCTACGCCGGTCCCGTCGGGTGGGTGGACGTGCACGGCGACGGCGAGCTCGGCATCGCCCTGCGCTGCGCCCGGCTCTCCGGGCGCACGGCCCGCCTGTTCGCCGGCTGCGGCGTCGTCGCCGACTCCGACCCCGATCTCGAGCTCGCCGAGACCGCTGCCAAGCTCCGCGCCGTCACCGAGGCGCTCGGCTCCTGAGCCGGTTCCCGACCCACCGGAGGTCCGTCCCGTGACAGCCACCGCCGACCCCGACCTCACAGCACCCGCCTTCACCGGGCCCGGCCTCCCGGCCCCGCCCGCCCACGCCCCGCGCTCGGTGCTGGCGACCGTCCACCAGGCCTTCCTCGCCCGGGCGATCTACACCGTCGTCGAGCTGGGGGTGGTCGACGAGCTCGCCCACGGCCCGCGCAGCTGCGCCGAGCTGGCCCGGGTGCTGGACGTGGCCGCCGAGCCGTTGCACCAGGTCGTGCGCGGCACCGCCAGCGCCGGACTGCTGCGCTCGCTCGGCGGCACCGGGTCCGACGAGGTCTTCGCGCTCTCCGACACCGGCGAGATGCTGCTGCCCGGGCACCCGAGCGCCACCCGCGACCTCGTGCTGATGATGCAGGGCCCGACGGTCCTCGGTTGCCTCGACGCGCTGCCCGACCGGGTGCGCAGCGGCCGGACCGGCCCCGAGGTCGCGCACGGGCGTACTTGGTTCGAGAACCTGCGCGCCGACGCCGGGCTGGCCGCATCCTTCGATCGGATGATGGTCGCGATCCACGGCGGCGAGTACAGCGCGGTGGCCGCCGCGTACGACCTGCGCTCGGCCCGGACCGTCGTCGACGTCGGCGGCGGCACGGGCGGCCTGACCGTCGCCCTGCTCGAGGCCAACGCCCACCTGCACGGCGTGGTCCACGACCTGCCCGACGTCGCCGCCCGCGCCGAGCGGACCCTCGGCCGGGCCGGGCTCGCCCACCGGGCCGAGGTCAGCGGCGGCAGCTTCTTCGAGAGCGTCCCCCGCGGGGCGGACGCCTACCTGCTCTCCTACGTCCTCCACGACTGGACCGACGACGACTGCGTCCGGATCCTGCGGACCGTCGCGGCCGCCATGACCGCGGGCGCGCGCCTCCTGGTCGTCGAGAACGTGCTGCCGACCGGGGACGAGCCGCACCCCGGCCGGACCCTGGACCTGCTCATGGCCACCCTCACCCACGGCCGCGAACGCACCGAGGAGGAGTACCGGCGGCTGCTCGCGCGGGCGGGCCTGCGGCTGCGGCGCGTGGTGCCCACGGCGTCCCCGGTCAGTGTCCTGGAGGCCGTCCCGGGGTCGGACCCCGAGCACGGAGCCTGACCCGGTACCGGGGCCGGGCGGGCTGTCTGCAGGACACGAGGACCGATCGGGGGATCGGGCGGGGCGGGAGCGGCGGCGCTCCCGCCCCGTTCTGCATGCCGAGAACGCCCGATCACCAGGAGCGGTTGCTCACCGCACACCGACCTGACCCGCCACCCTCGCGGCCTCCTCGATGCGGGCCCGGAGGGCGGTGTGCCCGGTCCGGCGAGCCGCCCGGTCCACCGGCACCTCGACGACGTGGAGCCCGGGGCGACCGAGCGCGCCGGGCAGCTGCGCGAGGTCGGTGAGCCGGCGGTGGCCCACGCGGTACGCCGCGCAGAGGGCCGCGAGGTCGGTGCCGTGCGGGGTGCCGAAGACCCGCTCGAAGGAGCGCGCGTGCTCCGGCGCACCCTGCTCGAGCAGGGTGAACACGCTGCCGCCGTCGTCGTTGGCCACCACGATCGTCAGGTCGGGACGGGGTTCGCGGGGGCCGGCGAGGAGCCCGCCGGCGTCGTGCAGGAGGGTCACGTCGCCGAGGAGGGCGACGGCGGGTGCGTCGTGGGCGAGGGCGGCGCCGACGGCGGTGGAGACCACCCCGTCGATCCCCGCGACCCCCCGGTTCGACAGCACGGTGAGGTCCGGCCGCGGGGCCGCCGCCAGCGCGACGTCCCGGATCGGGCTCGACGGCCCGACGACCAGCAACCCGCCGGTCGGCACGGCCCGGACGAGCTCGCGCGCCAGCCGCATCGCGCCGACGGGATCGGCGTCGAGGCCGTCGTCGAGCGCGCGCTGCACCGCCGCGTCGGCCTGCCGCCACCGGGCGGCGAAGGCCTTGTCGCCCCACGGGCTCGGCGGAAGCGACCCGACCTGCACCACGGAGCCCTGGGTGTCGTTCCACCACGGCCGGGCGGCGGGCGGGACGGCGAACACCCGGATCCGCTCGTCGGCGAGGGCGCGCTGGACGGCGCGGTGCAGCGTCGGCCGGCCGAGGACGACGAGCTGGCGGGGCAGCAGCTCGGGTGCGGCCCCGGAGAGGGCGGCCCCGAGCAGCCAGGGGCCGGTGCGGACCGCGCTGCCCCACAGCGTGGACGACGGCTCGGCGACCACCGGGACGTCGGCGGGCGCGTCGCGGCCCTCCGCACCGTCCCCGGCCACGACGAGTGTCGGCAGCGAGGGATCGAGCCGCAGCGGCGGCAGCGTGACCCGGGCGGTGTGGACCTCGGACCACGGCCGGCCGGCAGGTCGCCCGGGCGGGAAGGCGCCGTCGTCGCCGGGCGGGGGCAGCAGCGGCTCGCGCAGCGGGACGTCGAGCTGGACCGGCCCCGGATCGTTGCTCAGCGTCCCTCGGGCGGCCGCGACTGCCCGGACGACCGTCGCGCGCCACGCCTCGGGCCGGGTGCCCTCGGCGGACAGCACGCCCTCGAGCCGCAGCGCGCCGCCGAAGATCCCGCGCTGCGCGACGGTCTGGCTCGCGCCGGTGCCGACCAGGTCGGCGGGCCGGTCCGCGGTGAGCAGCAGCAGCGGGACGCCGGCGTGCGCGGCCTCGAGCACGGCCGGGTGCAGGTTCGCCACCGCGGTTCCCGAGGTGCACACCACGGCGACCGGCAGGCCGGAGCGCAGCGCCAGGCCGAGGGCCAGGAAGCCGGCACCCCGCTCGTCGATGCGCACGTGCAGCCGGAGCCCGCCCTCGGTGTCGGCGGTGTCGAGCGCGAGGGAGAGCGGCGCGTTGCGCGAGCCCGGGCAGAGAACGACGTCGCGGACGCCGCACCGGGCGAGCTCGTCGACGGCGACGCGGGCGAGGAGGGTCGACGGGTTCACCCGCCGGAGGCTAGGCGGGTGATGTTGCGCTTCGTGTGGGCGCCGAAACCGCTGTGTTCCCCTTCGCTCACAACGGATCCGGGTGCGCCGGGGCGGCCCTGGTGTGCCTACACCGCCCACCAGATGCACCACATGGGCGCGGTCGACGCCGTCTACCCCCACGCCTCGCTGGAGGCCGAAGCCCTGCACTGGGGCCGGGGAGATCCTCGGCAAATCCCCCAGGCCCAACGCATGCTCAAATACTCCTTCAACCTCATCGACGACGGCCTCGTCGGCCAACAACTGTTCGCCGGCGAAGCCACCCGGCTGGCCTACATGACCGACGAAGCCGTCGAAGGCTGCGACTCCTTCCTGCAGAAACGCGACCCCGACTGGTCCCCCTACCCCTGGCACTACTGACTGTGAGGATGGCGTAGCCGGCCCGGTGATGGTGGGTTGGTGCGTGACAGCGGCGGCGTGGCCCTTCTTCTGACTGGCCCCTTCGGGTGCCTTGCGCGGGACTTGCCCGCCGCCGTTGTCGGCACCGGCCCCCGGCCGGAGTAGCTGGCCTGATCAGGAGCATGACCGCCAGAGCTTGACCCTCTGGCGTGTCTCGTCACAGTCCTGCCGGCTCCGACCCGGGACCGGGACCTTACGTCCCTCCAGGCAAGGAGAACGCCAGGCCATGGTGACAGAACACGCTCCGGACCAGCAGACCCGCGAGCAGGCCGAGCAACCGGCAGGTGCGGCGGGCGAGCAGGTGCGGTTGGCCGAGCTGGTCGAGTTCGTGATCGGGGTGGACACCCACACCGACACCCACACCGC
>NZ_JBEZDN010000010.1:101369-124857 GCF_040648315.1 Pseudonocardia sp. NPDC049154 | reverse complement strand
GCTCGCGAAGATGCGGAACATGGGCGAGGCGTGCACGGCGGCCAACCGCTTCTACGTCCAGCGCGGCGTCGCGGAGGAGTTCGCGGCGAAGCTCGAGGTGCACCGCTCCGGCCGCACCTTCGTGCCGCTGACCCGCCGGGCGGGCGGCCTGCAGGCGTTCAAGATGATCTGTCCGCCCGGCCGCGACGAGCAGCCGGACCCGCGGACGCACGAGGGCTACGAGTGGCTCTACGTGCTGGAGGGCCGGCTGCGGCTCGTGCTCGGCGACCGCGACCTGGTGCTGAAGCCGGGCGAGGCGGCGGAGTTCGACACGCACGTGCCGCACTGGTTCGGCAGCGCCGACGAGCGGCCCGTCGAGCTGTTGTCGCTGTTCGGGACGCAGGGCGAGCGCGCCCACGTCCGTGCCCGCGCGGGCCGCTGACCCCTCACAGCGGACGCCCTCACGCGGTGAGAAGTCGGTGACGACCGGCTCCCCGTGGCGTCGTTCGGAGGCAACGGGTGGTCCGTAGAACACCGCACGTGACTTCTTCCCGAACCACCATCTACGAGTCCATGGACATCGCTCCGCCGGAGAACGCGCTCGCCTCCCGACCCGGCCCCGGCCGGGTTCAGCAGCGAGCCCGCCCCCGTCTCACCCCGGGACGTACCGGCACATCGCCACCGCGACGGCGACGAGGGCCAGCACGAACAGCAGCGCGCCGATCTCCCGCCACCCGCCGCCGAGCGCCCGGCGGATCAGCGGTGGCCGTGGCGGATCGGGCTCCGGCACGGTGTCGCGGGGCGGCTCGTCGGGTTCGCGCGCCATGACGACCTCCGACCACTCGCAGGGCCCGCCGTCCAGTCTCGTCCACCTCGCCCGGGTGCACCAGACCGTCGCACGCAGATGCCGGCCGATCGGTGACGCCCCGGGGACGGGGAGCACCACCGACCGGCCGGCGAGGAGCGGATCGGCTCAGACGGAGTAGCGGCAGAGGGTCTCCCCGCCGTCGACCTTGATCAGGTCCCCGTGGATGTAGCTGGACTCGTCGCTGGCCAGGAACACCGCGAGGTTCGCGATGTCGTCGACCTCGCCCCACCGCTTGAGCGGGATGGACTCGGTGAAGACCTGGTCGAAGTCCTTGTCGTCGAACAGCTCGCGGGTCAGCGAGGTCTTCGCGTAGGTGGGACAGATGCCGTTGACGCGGATCTTGTCCTGGCCGTACTCGATCGCCAGGCACCGGGTCAGATTGGCCTGCGCACCCTTCGAGATGTTGTAGACCGACTGGTTGGGGTGGCCCTGCAGGCCGGCGGTGGAGACGAGGTTGATGATCACGCCGCCGTCGCCCTGCGCGAGGAACTGCTTGATCGCCTCCTGCGCGCCGAAGAAGGTGCCCTTGGCGTTGACGTCGAAGCAGACGTCGAGGTCCTCCTCGCTGAACTCGTGCAGGCGCTTCCCGTTCCGGTAGACCCCGGCGTTGTTGACCATCACGTCGAGCCGGCCGTACGTCTCGACGGTCCGGGCGACCAGGTTCGCGACCTGGTCCGACCTCGTGACGTCGGCACCCACGTAGACGGCCCGGCCGCCGGCCTTCTCGATGGCCTCGACCGTGGTGAGGTTCCCGTCGGTCTCGAACCCGCCGGTGTTGGGCTTCTCGTGGACGTCCGAGACCACGACCCTCGCGCCCTCCCGGGCGCACGCGACGGCGATGCCGCGACCGAAGCCGGACGCGGAGCCGGTGACGACGACGACCTTGTCCTGTAGACGGGCCATGACGTGCCTTCCTCTCCGAACGGGTCAGGGTGCGGTGTAGCCGCCGTCGATGGTGACCATCGATCCGGTGGCCCAGCGGGAGTCGTCGCAGGACAGGAAGACCGCGGCCTTGGCGACGTCCTCGGCGGTGCCCAGCTCGGGCCACGGGGACTTCGAGTGGAGGACCTCGTTGAGCTCCGGGTCGTCCAGGAACGGGCGGACCATCGCGGTGGCGAGGAAGCCCGGACAGATGGCGTTGACGTTGATCCGCTCCGGGGCGAAGTCGACGGCGAGCTGGCGGGTCAGGTTGACCACCGCGCCCTTGGCGGCGCAGTAGGCCGGCTCGGCGGCGAGCCCGACCAGGCCACCGATCGACGCGATGTTCACGACCCGGCCGCGGGAGCCGTCGACCGGCTCCTGGATCAGCATCTGGCGGATGGCGAACTTGCAGCCCAGCCACACGCTCTTGCCGTTGACCGCCATGGTGCGGTCGTACTCGTCCTCGGTCTCGTCGACGATGGTGTGCAGGCCGGTGAAGATGCCGGCGTTGTTCACCATGACGTCGAGCCGGCCGAAGCTGCTGACCGCGGAGTTCACCAGGTTCTCGACCGCGGCGTAGTCCGCCGCGTCGGCCTCGACGTACTCGGCCTTGCCGCCGCGGCTGCGGATGACGTCGTCGGTCGGGGTGCGGATGTCGCCCTCGTAGCCGCCCTCGCGGGCCTCGCGCCGGATGTCGGAACAGACGACGGAGGCACCCTCCGCCGCCAGCGCGAGCGCGATGGCCCGCCCGTTGCCGGAGCTGGAGCCGGTGACGACGACGACCTTGTCCTGCAGTTTGCCCATGTCCGGGAGGTCCTCTCGTGACGTGGTCCGGGGTGATCAGGGCGCGAGGTGCTGCACGAACCAGGCCAGCGCGGGGTTGCTGGAGGCCTCGAAGCCCTCGACGTAGGCGTCGAAGTGGCCCCCGGGCAGGATCTCGAGGCGCTTGGGCTCGCGGGCCTTCTCGAAGGCGGCGATCGCCAGGTGGGTGGGGGTGAGGACGTCGTTCTGCGCCGGGAGCAGCAGCAGCGGGGTGGGGCTGATCTGCCAGATGTAGTCGACCGGGTTGTACTCGGCGAGCATCTCCACGCTGCGCAGCGTGACCTCGTTCGACCAGTTCGGGGCCCGGGTCTTGCCGGTCTCGGTGAACCACTGCCAGGAGTCCGGGGTCGGCAGCGCGGACGGCGCCAGCGGGTCCTCGGCGACGACCGGCACCATGGCGGGCGGGTCGCCCCGGAAGCGGGCGAGCCGGTCCTGGTCGAACTGCTGGCGGAACCCGTCGAGGAAGTCGGCGCGGACCAGGGCGCGCACGTTGTCGTAGCCGCTGACCAGCGGGACCTGGCTGACCACGGCCTTCACCCGCCGGTCGATCGCGGCAACCACCAGGACGTTCCCGCCGGAGTAGCTCGACCCCCAGACGCCGATGCGGGTGGCGTCGGTCTCGGGCAGCGTCGTCGCGTAGGTGATGGCGTGCCGGTAGTCGCGGACCTGCGCCCACGGGTCGATCTCCTGGCGCGGGGTGCCGTCGCTGTCGCCGAAGTTGCGGTTGTCGTAGACCAGCGCGTTGAGGCCGTTCGCGGAGAACAGCTCCGCGTACTTGTCGAGGTACATCTCCTTCACGGCCGAGAAGCCGTGCGAGAGGACGATCGTCGGGGCGGGGCCCGCGGCCCCCTCCGCGGGGTAGAACCAGCCGCGCAGCGTCACGCCCTCGGCGTCGAACTCCACGTCGCGTCGAGCCATCGGGACTCCTCCGGGTCGGGTGGGGCGGCCCCGGGAGGCGCTCGCGCGGGGCGCCGGCTCAGCCCTGGACCGCTGTGACCCCAGTCTCCCGACGGCCGGCGCCGGCGCGATGAACTGCTGCGACAGGTCGTTGCACGGGCGCGCCACCGGCCCGGTCGAGGTGCGCCGCGCTGCGGTAGTCGCTCGGCGAGGCGCCGTACCGGGCCTTGAACGACCGGCTGAAGTGGCTCGTGTCCGAGAAGCCCCAGCGGTGCGCGATGGCGGAGATCGGGCGGTCGGACTCGGTGAGCTCCTCGCGGGCCCGGGCCAGCCGGCGCACGCGGATGACCTCGCCCACGGTCTGACCGGTGGCGTTGAAGATCCGGTTGACCGTCCGCACGGACACCCCGTGCGCGGCGGCGAGGTCCTGCGCGGTCACCGCGTCGAGCAGGTGCCGCTCGATGTAGCGGTCCATCTGCGCCCGCAGCGCCGGCTGGGCCATCGAGGTCGCCGGGACGCCGCTCCCGGACCGCAGCGCCCCGATGAACAGCTCCAGGGTGGCGTTGCGGGCCGCGCTGATCGCGCCCTGGTCGAGCTCGGGCAACGACGTGCGCAACGTGTCCAGGTACGACGTGAGCAGCCGGGTGGCCGGCTTGCCGCCGTCGAGCCGCACCCCGCCCGACATCGGTGCCCGGCCGGACACCTCCTCCAGCGCCGCGCGGGGGATGAGCAGGCTGCGCTTGGCCAGCGGCTCCCACACGGCGAACCGGGCGGGCCGGGTGCTGTCCCACGCCACCGCGTCACCGGGCTTCAGACAGGCCTCGGCGTCGTTCTGGGCCACCGTCTCCTGCCCGGCCAGGGTGATCAGGACGACGACGAACTCGCCGTCGGTCCGGGCCAGCTCGCGGCGGGTCCGGGTGCCGGAGCACGGGCCGCACTCGCAGTCGACCAGCGCGAGGTCGTCGATCCACCAGCGCCGTGCCGACGCCGTGAACCCGGGCGGACCCGCGTCCACCGGGACCGACACCGTCCACGGCAGGTGCGTGGCCGAGAGCATGTCGCGCCACTCGTCCGTGACCGCGTCGGCCTCGCCGCTCGTGGTCCAGAACTCCTCGTCGCGTTCCATCGCGTCCCCTCGGCCGACGGCGCTGTCGAACCCCGGCGACCCACGGTAGGCGGTCCGGCAAGCCCACACCCTCCGCCGAGTCCCGGTTGTGTCGACCCTGCCCACGCCGCACGGCCCGCGCGTAGAACCGATGCGCCAGGGCCTGGAACGCTCGCGACAGGTCGGCGAGGGCGGCCAGAGCTGAGGGAGGCGGCGGCGAGGTCCGGTTCAGCCGGCGGCCGTCGGGCGCTTGCAGGCGATGAGGGACGCCTGCGGGATCTTCGTGGCGGCGCTCGCCGGGGCGGGCGCCCGGACGAGCGTCGCGACGAGGTCGAACCCGGCCTCGTCGAGGAGGGCGGCGACCGCGTCGGGTCGGAGTCGCCGGAAGTCCAGCGAGACCCGGTGGCCGAAGGCCTCGTCGAAGTGCAGGACGTCGTCCCCGACCTGGAAGGCCACCAGGAGGTGGCCTCCCTCGTCCAGCACACGGTGGAACTCGGCGAACACCGCGGGCAGGTGTGCCGGGGGCACATGGATGATCGAGTACCAGGCGACGAGGCCCGCGAGGCTCCCGCCGGGCGCGTCGAGCGCGCCCATGTCGCCGACGTCGAACGCGACGTCCGGGTGCTCGCGACGGGCGAGGTCGACCATCGCCGCGGAGAGATCGATCCCGCGGATCGCCAGCCCCAGCTCGCGCAGGTGCGCGGCCACGTGGCCGGGCCCGCTGCCGACCTCGAGAAGCCGGCCGTCCGGGTGCCGGTCCGCCACGATCTCGGCGAAGCCGGCTAGCACGGCGCGGTCGAGCGGGCTGTCGTCGAGCTCGGAGCGGAACGTCTCCGCGTAGGACCGTGCGATCGCGTCGTAGCCGTCGCGGGTGTGCCCGAGGTGCGCCGGTTCGATCACGGGCGCAGCCTACGGATCCGGCCCGCCGGCTGTGGGGAGTCGCCGAGGGGTTCGGCGCTGACGCCGCTCGCCATGACCCGCCGGGACGCACAGCGGCGCTGACCCACGGGGAGCGATCCCCGCTGGTCAGCGCCGCTTCCCGCGCGAGGCTCAGGCAGCCTGCTTGGTCTCCCAGAAGATCTTGTCGATCTGGGCGATGTAGTCCAGCAGCTCCTGGCCGTCCTTCGGGTCGACCGAGGACTTGGTGCCGCCGGGGCCACCACCGGCCTTCTTGGTGGCCTTGTTGAACAGCTCGTGCAGCTCCGGGTACTTCTCGAAGTGCGGCGGCTTGAAGTAGTCCGTCCACAGCACCCAGAGGTGGTGCTTCACGAGGTCGGAGCGCTGCTCCTTGATCTCGATGGCCCGCTCGCGGAAGACCGGGTCGTCGTTGCCCTGGTACTTCTCCTGGATGGCCTTGACCGACTCGGCCTCGATGCGCGCCTGGGCAGGGTCGTACACGCCGCAGGGGAGGTCGCAGTGCGCGGTGGCCTCCAGCCGCGGGCGGAGAATGCGGGACAGCCGCATGGGTCCTCCCTGGTGGTGATCGTTCTGGCGTGCCCGACCCTACTCCCGGGGGCGGGGGGCCAGCAGGCCGGAAGGTGTGGTGGGACGGTGTTCCGGAAGCGGGTCACAGGGCATCACCGCGGGTGGCGCGCGGTGACCGTCCGCGGTCCCTCCATGTCCACCACCCTGTCCGACGACGACGTCGTGCTGGCCCGGTTCGGCCGGTCCGCCCGGCCGGGTGACGTGGTCCTGGTGCGCTGGCCCGCCCGGCCCGAGCAGCTGTCGGTGAAACGCGCGGTACGGCCCGACGGCGCGCTGTGGTGGGTGGAGGGCGACAACCCGTTCGGGTCCACCGACTCCCGCACGCTCGGTCCGGCCGAGGTCGTGGCCGTCGTCACGCGGCGGTTGTGGCCCCGACCCCGGCGCCTCTGAGGTACGGTCGTCAGCCAGTACCCGACAGCCGATCCCTCGCATCCCCCGCCGCATCCCGCGGGGCCGCGGCGAGGGGGCCGTCCGGCACCGATCCGGCGAGACCCTGCCCCCGGTGCACGGCGAGTAGGGACGCGCGCGAGCGTCCACCGCACCCGTACCGGAGTCCTGCCATGACCGTTTCCCCGGAGCGCACTCTGTCCTCGGACCTGCCCACGTCCGCCCCCACCCGCGAGGAGATCTTCGCCTCGCACGAGGGCGGCAAGCTGGCCACCGGCCTGTCCGCGCCGCTGCGGGACGCCCGCGACCTGGCCATCGCCTACACCCCGGGCGTCGCCGAGGTCAGCCGCGCGATCGCCGCCGAGCCCGCGCTGGCCCGCCGCTACACCTGGACCGACCGGCTGGTCGCGGTGGTCAGCGACGGCACCGCCGTCCTCGGCCTCGGCGACATCGGTCCGCGCGCGTCGCTGCCGGTGATGGAGGGCAAGTCGGCGCTGTTCAAGACCTTCGGCGGGCTGGACTCCATCCCGCTGGTCCTCGACACCACCGACGTCGACGAGATCGTCGAGACCCTGGTCCGGCTGCGCCCGAGCTTCGGCGCGGTCAACCTCGAGGACGTCGCCGCCCCGCGCTGCTTCGAGCTGGAGCGCCGGCTGGTCGAGGGCCTCGACTGCCCGGTCATGCACGACGACCAGCACGGCACCGCGATCGTGCTGCTCGCCGCCCTGCAGGGCGCCTGCGCCACCACCGGCCGCCCGCTGTCCTCGCTGCGGATCGTGGTCTCCGGCGCCGGGGCCGCGGGCGTGGCCTGCTCCCGGATCCTGGTCGCGGCCGGCGCCGCGGACGTCGTCGTGCTCGACTCCCGCGGGGTGGTCGACGCCGCCCGCGGCGGGATCAAGGCCGAGCTCGCGGCCGAGACGAACCCGCGCGGGGTCACCGGCGGCCTGGCCGACGCGCTGCGCGGCGCCGACGTCTTCGTCGGGCTCTCCAGCGCGACCCTGCCCGAGGAGATCCTGGCCACGATGGCACCGGACCCCTTCGTGTTCGCGCTGTCCAACCCGGACCCGGAGGTCCACCCGGAGATCGCCGCGCGGTACGCCGCGGTCGTCGCCACCGGGCGCAGCGACTTCCCGAACCAGATCAACAACGTGCTGGCCTTCCCCGGGGTGTTCCGCGGGGCGCTCGACGCCGGAGCCCGCCGGATCACCGAGGGCATGAAGCTGGCCGCCGCGAACGCGATCTTCTCGGTGGCCGCGGACGACCTCGCGCCCGACCGGATCGTCCCCAGCCCCTTCGACCCGCGCGTCGCGCCCGAGGTGGCGGCCGCCGTGGCCGAGGCCGCCCGCCGCGATCCGGCCGCTGGTGTGACCGCGGGTGAGCACCGGTAGGGGCGCTACCTGGCGTTCTTCCGCCGCTTGGTCGACCTGATCACGGAGAGTGTGGCCAAGTGCCGTAACTCACTCGGGTCGGAGTACTCCGTTCGAGCGGTGTCCCCGGATCGAGTGGAGCAGTCGCTCGTTGTGCTCCGTGACGGGGGCCTCCCGGGCCCCGGAACACACGGCGAGCACGTGGGGGGCGCGGGTGAGCGGCTTCGGAGGGCGCGGCGAGGCGGCGGACGAGCCTGCCCGGTCGGGCGTCCCCGACGGGGCCGCCCCGGACCCGGTCGAGGACGGGTACGACGTCGGTCCGTCGGGCGGGGGGCACTCCGGGCCCGACCTGCCCGGCCCGGTGCGCCGGCTCGACCGCCGGCGGGCGGACAACGTCGCGCCGCGGCCCGAGCAGGCCCGCTTCGCCGACCGCCTCGCCCGGGCGATCTCCGCGCCGTCCGGCGGCCAGGTGCCGGGCCAGACCCGCCGCCCGGCGTCGGGCTCCCTCGGCCGCTCCCTGCCCGAGCGCGAGGAGCCGGGCGAGCCCGAGGTGCGAACCGATCCCGGCGCGGTGCAGCTCGTCGCCCCGCCCGAGCAGATCAGCGGCCCGCACGCGCTCCCGCTCGAGCCGGGGACGACCGACCCGGGCGGCCTGCCGTCGGTGCCGCCGGCGCTGCGGGACGTCGCCTTCGGCACCGCGGCCCTGCCGCCGTCGGCCCTTTTCGGCGAGAGGATCGACGTCGTGCCGCTGCCGGCAGCGCCCGCCGTGGTGTGCGACGGCGCGGACCGGATCCTCCGGGTCAACGACGCCTTCCTGCAGCTCGCGGGCCGGCCGGCGGACCCGCTGGGCCTGCGGCTGGACCGGCTGCTCGACGGGCCCGACGCCGACGCCCGCCTGCTGCGCGCGGACGGCTCCACGGTCCGGGTGCGCGCGGTCCGCTGGGACCTGCCGGGCGACCTGCACACCGTCGTCCTCGTCGAGCTGGGCGAGCGGGACCGCGGCGACCGGCGCTGGACCGCCGAGCTGGAGCGGCTCGCCCGCGTCGGCACCTGGACGTTCGAGCTGGCCACGGCCACCTTCCGGCGCAGCTCCTCGCTCGAGGAGCTGTACCGGGACGTCGGCGTGGTCCCGGACGGTCCGCACGGACCGGTCGAGGGCGAGCAGGTGGCGGCGCTCTGCCGGGCCCTGCGCACCGGCTCGGGGGCGTCCGACCACCACGTCGAGCTGCGGCTGCCCGGGGACCGGGTGCTCAGCTGCCGGGCCGGCGTGGAGCGCGGTCCCGACGGCCTGCCCGTCCGGCTGGCCGGGATGGTGCGCGACGTGACCGCGCAGCGGCTCGCCGAGGGCGGCCGGTACTCCGCGCGGCGCTTCGCCGACCTGCTCTCCACGGTGCCCGACGGCGTCGGCCTGTTCGACGCCGCCGGCCGGCTCGCCGACGCCAACGAGGCCTTCTGCGCGCTGCTCGGCCGGCCGCTGGCGGAGCTGCGCGGCCGCACCGCGCTCGACCTGACCGCCGACGCCGAACCGCAGCCCGACGCCGCGCCGGCGGTCCTGCCCGGCTGGCTGCGCCGCATCCCGACCGGCGGCGGGCACGGCTACCGGCTCTCGGCCGTCACGCTGCTGCGGGGCGACGGCACCCGGGTGACCGTCGCGCTCGCCGTCACCGCCTCGACGTCCGACGACGGGGACCCGTTCTGGCTGGTCGTGGCCACCGAGATCGCCCCGGCCGCGCCGCAGCGCGAGGCAGGCACCGCGGTCGACGTCCTGACCCGGCTGCCGAACCGGGCGGCCGCGCTCGACCTCGTCGCCGACCTGCTCGCCGGGCCCGACGGGGACCGGGTCGCCGTGGTCTGCGGCGACCTCGACGACTTCGCCCGCGTCAACTCCTCCCTCGGCCACGAGGCGGGCGACGAGCTGCTGGTCACCACGGCCACGCGGCTGCGCCGGGAGCTGCCCGTCGGCTGCACGCCGGCCCGGCTGGCCGGGGACGAGTTCGTCGTCATCTGCGCCGACCACGCCCTGACCGGCGGCCCCGAGGCCCTGGCCCGCACCGTCGCCGAGCTCATGGGCGGCACGCTCAGCGTGCAGGGGCGGCCGGTGCAGCTCACCGCCACCGTCGGCGTCGCGACCCCGGACGCCCGCCCGGACGGGCCCGTCGAGGCCGGTGACCTGCTGCGCTACGCGGAGGTCGCGATGCACGAGGCCAAGCGCACGGACCGGGGCGGGGTCGCCACCGCGTCGCCGGCCGTCGTGGGCTCGGCCGACCGGCAGCTCGAGCTGGAGGGCGAGCTGCGCGCCGCGCTGACCGAGGACCGGCTGACGCTGCAGTACCAGCCCGTCGTCGGGCCGGACGGCTCGGTGCTCTCCGCGGAGGCGCTCGTCCGCTGGCCGCACCCGGAGCGCGGGATGATCCCGCCGGGCGACTTCCTGCCGGTCGCCGAGCGCGCCGGCATGCTGCGCGACCTCGACCTGTGGGTGCTGCGGACCGCGGTCAACGAGGCCGCGACCTGGCCCGGGCGCGCCGCGGTGGCCGTGAACCTCGCGGGCCTGCTGCCCAGCGAGCCGGGGTTCCTCGACGAGGTGACCCGGATCGTCTCCGCCTCGGGCCTGCCCTGGGACCGGCTGATCCTCGAGCTGGTGGAGACCAGCCTGGTCGCGCTGCCCCGGGCCGCGCGCGAGGTCATGGCCGAGCTCACCGCGCGCGGTGTCCGGTTCGCCGTCGACGACTTCGGCACCGGCTACTCCTCGCTGGCCCGGCTCAAGGAGCTGCCCACCCAGACGGTCAAGGTCGACCGGGCGTTCGTCACCGGCGTGGGGTCCGACCCGGCGGACTTCGCGGTCGCCCGCGCCGTCGTCGACATGGCCCGCGCGATGGGCCGGACGACGGTGGCCGAGGGGGTCGAGACGGCCGAGCAGTTCCACGTGCTCCGCGGCCTCGGCGTCGACGCCTACCAGGGTTGGTTGTTCTCCCGGCCGCTGCCGCCGCAGGACCTGCACCGGGTCCTCGCCGACGGCCGGCTGCCGACCCCCGCCCGGTCCGTGGGAGCCTGACCGCCGAATGACCGGACGGGTCGCGGGGCGATCACACTTGGTCATCCGGCTCGCCCCTGTCGGTGCCTCCGGATAGCCTCGTCGCACCATGGCGGCCGGAAGGCGGGCGCCGGGACGAGGGGAAACCCCGCGTGATCGAGTTCCGCGGCGTGACGAAGCGGTTCCCGGACGGGACCGTCGCGGTCGACGGGCTGGACCTGACGGTGGAGGCCGGGAAGGTGACCGTCTTCGTCGGGCCCTCCGGCTGCGGCAAGACCACGTCGCTCCGGATGATCAACAGGATGGTCACGCCGACCGAGGGCACGATCACCGTCGACGGCCGGGACGTGATGGCCGGCGACCCCGCGGAGCTGCGCCGCGGCATCGGCTACGTGATCCAGCAGGCGGGGCTGTTCCCGCACAAGACGATCCGGGACAACATCGCCACCGTCCCGCTGCTGCTCGGCTGGCACAAGCGCAGGGCGCGGGCGCGGGCGGACGAGCTGATGGAGGTCGTGGGCCTGGCGCCGGAGATGGCCGCCCGCTACCCGGCCCAGCTGTCCGGTGGCCAGCAGCAGCGCGTCGGCGTGGCCCGCGCGCTCGCCGCGGACCCGCCCGTGCTGCTGATGGACGAGCCGTTCAGCGCGGTCGACCCGGTGGTCCGGGAGAGCCTGCAGGAGGAGCTGCTGCGGCTGCAGGGCGAGCTGGGCAAGACGATCGTGTTCGTCACCCACGACATCGACGAGGCCGTGAAGCTCGGCGACAAGGTCGCGGTGTTCCGCACCGGCGGCGTCCTCGCGCAGTACGACGAGCCGGGCGTGCTGCTCGACCGTCCGGCGGACGGGTTCGTCGACGGGTTCGTCGGCCGCGACCGCGGCTACCGCAAGCTGGGCTTCCTGTCCGACGAGCTGCCGCTCGCCGAGCTGCCCACCGTGCGCGTCGGCGAGCCGGCGCCCGTGGGCTGGTCGCTCGTGGCCGACGCCGACGGCCGCCCGGTCGGCTGGGTGAACGGCGAGGGGACGGTCGAGGAGTCGGCCGTCCTGCCGGGCGGGTCGCTGTACGAGGTCGGGTCGGGCTCGCTGCGCAGCGCGCTCGACGCCGCGCTGTCCTCGCCGTCGGGCCGCGGGGTCGCGGTCGACGGGAACGGTCGCGTCGCGGGCGCGCTGAGCGCCGACGACGTGCTGCGGGCGCTCGCCGCCTCCCGGGCGGACGAGGCTGCCTGATGGTCTGGGACTGGATCCCACGCAACCTCGGCATGCTGGGCGAGCTGCTGGGCGAGCACGTGGTCCTCGCGCTGGTCCCGGTGCTGATCGGGCTGGTGCTGGCCGTCCCGATCGGCTGGGCCGCCGCCGGGAACCGGGCGCTGCGCGCGGTGCTCGTGCCCGCGGCCAGCGTGCTCTACACGATCCCGTCGCTGGCGCTGTTCATCGTGCTGCCGGCGATCATCGGCACCCGCATCCTCGACCCGCTCAACGTCGTCGTCGCGCTCACGATCTACACCGTCGCCCTGCTGGTCCGCTCGGTGGCCGACGCGCTCGGCGCCGTCCCGTCGATGGTCGTCGCCGCGGCCACCGCGATGGGGTACCGGCCGGGCCGGCGGTTCGTCTCCGTCGAGCTGCCGCTGGCGGTGCCGGTGCTGATCGCGGGGCTGCGGGTGGCCGCGGTGTCGAACATCAGCCTGGTGTCGGTCGGCGCGCTGATCGGCGTCGGCGGGCTGGGGCAGCTGTTCACCGAGGGCTACCAGCGCAACTTCCCGCTGGAGATCCTCACCGGCATCGTGCTGATCCTGCTGCTGGCGCTGGTCGTCGACGGGATGCTCGTGCTGATCGGGCGGGTCAGCACGCCCTGGACCCGGGCGGGGGCGAACGCGTGAACGCCCTCTTCTCCTGGCTCGCCGACCCCGCGCACTGGAGCGGGCCCGCCGGCATCCCGGCCCGGCTCGTCGAGCACCTCTGGTACTCGGTCCTCGCCCTCGCGCTCGGCGCCGTGGTCGCCCTGCCGATCGGGGCGCTGGTCGGGCACTCGCGCAAGGGCGGCTTCCTGATCGTCGGCACCGCCAACGGGCTGCGCGCGCTGCCCGAGCTCGGCCTGCTGACCCTGCTCGTGCTGCTGATGGGGATCGGGCTGCTCCCGGTCACCCTCGCGCTCGCCGTGCTCGCGGTCCCGCCGCTGCTGGCCGGCGCCTACTCCGGCGTGCGCAACGTCGACCCCGGCGCGGTCGACGCGGCGCGCGGCATGGGGATGCGCGAGTGGCAGGTGCTGACCAAGGTCGAGCTGCCCAACGCGCTCCCGCTGGTCCTCGGCGGGTTCCGCAGCGCGGCGCTGCAGGTCATCGCGACCGCAGCCGTCGCCGCGTACGTGAGCTTCGGCGGCCTCGGCCGCTTCCTGATCGACGGGCTGCGCACCCGCGAGTACCCGCAGATGGCGGCCGGCGCGGTCCTGGTGGCCGTCCTCGCGCTCGCCGTCGAAGGGCTGCTCGCGCTGCTGCAGCGCGCGGTCGTCTCCCCCGGGCTGCGCGGCGGCGGCCGCCGCTCGCCCACCGCCACCGTCGGGCGTCCCGCCCCCGAGCCCGCGAACCCCGACCCCGTTCCTACCCGAGAGCCCGCAGGAGCCGAACCGTGAAACTCTCCCGTCCCCTCACCCTCGTCGCCGCCGGTGCGGCCCTGGTCCTCGGGCTGAGCGCCTGTGGCGGCGGCGGGGGCTCGAACGACCCGCTGGCGTCGGGCAACAGCCAGGCCCCGGCCGCGTCGGACACCGTCCGCATCGGCTCCGCGGACTTCCCGGAGAACCAGGTGCTCGCCGAGATCTACGCCCAGTCCCTCGAGGCCAAGGGCGTGAAGGTCGAGCGGAACTTCAACATCGGCAGCCGCGAGGTCTACTTCCCGGCGCTCACCGACGGCTCCATCGACCTCATCCCGGACTACACCGGCGTGCTGCTGCAGTACATCAACAAGAACGCCACCGAGACCGAGGGCGACGCCGTCTACGCGGCCCTGCAGAAGGCAGTCCCGGCGCCGCTCACCGTGCTCGACAAGGCGGCGGCCGAGAACAAGGACGCCGTCGTCGTCACCGGCGAGTACGCCCAGCAGAACAACCTGAAGAACATCGGCGACCTCGCCCCGATCGCCGCCCAGGCGTCGTTCGGCGGCCCGTCCGAGTTCCAGACCCGGCCCGACGGGATCCCCGGCATCGAGAAGACCTACGGCGTGAAGTTCAAGGAGTTCAAGGCGCTCGACACCGGCGGCCCGCTGACCGTCGCCGCGCTCAAGGACGGCACCGTCCAGGCGGCCGACCTGTTCACCACCGACCCGACCATCGAGGACAGCGGGTTCGTGGTGCTCGGCGACCCGGGCAACAACTTCGCCGCGCAGAACGTCGTGCCGCTGATCAACTCGAGCAAGGCCAACGACACGGTCAAGCAGGCGCTCAACGCGGTCCAGGCCAAGCTGACGACCGAGGGCCTCATCGAGCTCAACCGCACCCTCAACGGCGCGGACAAGCCCGACGTCGGCACGGTCGCCAAGAACTGGCTCGCGCAGCAGGGTCTCTGACGATGACGGCCGGCACCGTCGCCGCCCTCTACCGCTATCCGGTCAAGTCGATGCTGGGCGAGCCGGTCGCGGAGATCGCGGTCGGTCCGCTCGGCGTCGCCGGGGACCGCCGGTTCGCGCTCCTCGACGAGGAGACCGGCCGGGTGGCCACGGCCAAGCACCCGCGGCGCTGGCGGCGGCTGCTGCAGTGCCGCTCCGCCACCGCGACCGACGGCGTGCGGGTCACCCTGCCGGACGGTCGTTCGCTCGACGCCTCGGCGGCCGACGAGGAGCTGTCCGCGCTGCTCGGGCGGCGGGTCCGGATGGCGGGGAAGCGTCCCGAGGGCGCCGAGGTCGAGCGGCCGGACCCGGTCGACGTGCTCGCCGAGGGCGTCGACGCCGAGGTGGACTACGCGATCCTCGAGATCGCGCAGGGCACCCCGGGCGGCGCCTTCGTCGACCACTCGCCGGTGCACCTGATCACCACCGCCACGCTCGACGCGATCGGCGTCGGCGCGGCGGAGGCGATCCGGTACCGGCCCAACGTCGTCATCCACACCCCCGAGGGGTATCCGCCCTTCGCGGAGAACGACTGGCCGGGCACCGAGATCACCCTCGGCGAGGTGCGCCTGCGCGCCACCCTGCCCACCCCGCGCTGCTCGGTCCCGACGTTGGAGCACGGCTCCCTCGGCCGCGCCCCCGACGCGGTCCGCCCGCTCCTCGCCCGCCGGGTCGAGGTCCCCGGCTTCGGCCTCCTGCCCTGCGCAGGGGTGTACGCCGAGGTCGTTCAGGGTGGGACGGTTCGCGCGGGGGACGAGGTGCGGGTGGGGGAGTAGGTCCGCTGCCCGCCCGCCGGGCTCGACGTGATCGAGGGCGAGGGGTGCTCCACCGGCACCCTTCCGCCCTTGATCACGATGAACGGCCTTGCCGGCGGTGAGCGCGAGGTCCGGGGCTCGGGCTACCACCCCGAGACCCTGACCGGCGCGCTCAGGGAGGGGCCGGGGTTCGTCCCGGATCCCGGGGGCGCGCGGGATTTCTAGCGTCCCAGGCGTGGACACCACCCTTCCCGGCCCGGAGCGGGCGCCGGGCCCCGTAAGGCTGCCCGGCATCCACCGGCCGCGCGCGACGCTGTGGACGCTGCGGGTACTGCTGACGCTGCACGTGCTCGCGGTGCTGGCCCAGCCGCTGCTGGCCGGGCTGTACCTGTCCGGCGATGTCGACGCGATCGCGGTGCACGGAACCGTCGGCTCTGCTCTGGCAGCGCTCGGACTGGTGCTGATCGCGGGTGCGGCGGCGTACGTCCTGGTCGGCCGCGGACGGTGGTGGGTGCTGCCGGCGACCGTGGTGCTGTTCTTCGCGGAGGGCCTGCAGGTCGGGTTCGGGTACGCCCGGCAGCTGAACCTGCACGTCCCGCTCGGGGTGCTGGTCGTGACGGTGTCGATCCTGCTCGCCGCCTGGGTCTGGACCCCCGCCGCCCGCCGGGGCCGGCGATGACCGCCCCGCGCGCGGCCGTGCCCACCACTCACACCCTCGGCAGCCGGGGATGAGGCACTCGACACTCACCCGCCGCACCTTCTTCGGCGCCCTGGCCGCGGCGGCCGGGAGCGCCGCCCTCTCCGGCTGCGGAACCCTCGGCGTCGACACCCCACCCGGCCAGACCGGCGAGGTGCTCCGCAGCGAGCGACCCCTGCCGACGCCGTACCGGGTCCCGCTGCCACGCCCCCACACCGCGCGTCCGACCGGCACCCTCACGCTCCCCGACGGCACCACCGCCGACCTGTACGAGATCACCCAGCGCGCGGCCGAGGTCGAGATCCTGCCCGGCGTCCGCACCACCGTCTGGGGCTACGACGGCACCCTTCCCGGGCCGACGCTGGAGACGCGGACGGGCCGTCCGGTCGTCGTCCGGCACCGGAACGACCTGCCGGTCCCGACCGTCACGCATCTGCACGGCGGCCACACCCCGGCCGACTCCGACGGCTGGCCGCTGGACCTGCTGCTCCCCGCCGGGGCTACGCCGCCGCAGCATCACGGCATGCCCGGCGACCTGGCCGTCGGCACCCGCGACCACCACTATCCGATGACCCAGCGCGCGGCCACGCTCTGGTACCACGACCACCGCATGGACTTCACCGGTCCGGCCGTCCACCGCGGGCTGCTGGGCCTGCACCTGGTCCGGGACGACGTCGAGGCGGCCCTGCCGCTGCCGCGGGGCGACCGCGAGATCCCGCTCGTGCTCTGCGACCGGTCGTTCGACGTCGACGGCCGGTTCGCCTACCCGAGCCTGGACCGCAGCCTGCGCCGCGTCCCGGGCGTGGAGGCCGCGTGGACGGAGGGCGTGCTGGGCGACGTCGTGCTGGTCAACGGTGCGCCGTGGCCTGTTGCCGAGGTCGACGCGGCCCGGCACCGGCTCCGGATCCTCAACGGCGCGAACGCCCGCCGCTTCTCCCTGGCCTTCCAGGTACCGGGGGCGCCCGACCTCCCGGTCACCCAGATCGGCTCCGACGGCGGCCTGCTCGCCGCGCCCGTCGAGCGGCCGACCGTCGACCTCGCGCCGGGGGAGCGGTGCGATGTCGTCGTGGACCTCGGGCGCGTCCCCGTCGGCACCGAGGTCACGGTCGTCAACCTGCTGGGTACCGGGCCGACCCGCGACGTGCTGCGGTTCCGGGTCGTCCGCGCCGCGCGCGACGACAGCGCCGTGCCGGCCGTGCTGTCCGAGATCGAGCCCCTGGTTCCGGGGCCGGTGCGCCGCGAGTTCGTGTTCCGCCGCGGCGCGGTCGGGGACCACTCCGGCTGGACGATCAACGACCGGTCCTTCGACCCCGACGGCTCGCTGGCCGACGTCCCGCTCGGCACGACCGAGACCTGGCGTTTCCGCACCGACGTCCACCATCCCGTGCACGTGCACCTCGACCCGGTGCAGGTCCTCGCGCGCGGGGGCCGCGGCCCCGGGCCGTCCGACGCCGGGTGGAAGGACACGGTGGACCTGCGGCCGGGGGAGATCGTGGACGTCGCGGTGCGGTTCACCGACTACGCCGGCCGGTTCGTGCTGCACTGCCACAACCTCGAGCACGAGGACATGGCGATGATGGCGACGATCCGGACGGTCCCGGGCCCCGGCGGAGGATCGGGCGCCTGACCTGCCGTCGTCACCCCCTGTGGGTACCCGTGCACGGTATGGATTCCTCTGCTCCGATCTGCCTACGCTCCCGGCGACCGATGAGTCCGCACGAGCGAGGGAGTCGACCTTTCCATGGCCTGGTTCAACGCCCTCCTCGCCTGTGTGTCGCTCGGCCTCGGGCTGCTGCACCTCGTCCGCCTCGCCACCGCGCGGCGCGACGGCCGCCCGGTCGCCGGGGAGGCCTCACACGCCGTGATGGGGTTCGGGATGGCGGCGATGTTCTCGCCCGTCGGCGACCCCGTCCCGGCCGCAATGTGGATCGCCGCCTTCGGCCTGAGCGCGGCCTGGTTCGCGGCGGTCGCCCTGCGCACCGGCCCCTCGTCCGACGACGCCGGGCACCACGTCGTGTGCGGGGTCGCGATGCTGTTCATGCTCTCCCTCGGCCTGGGCGAGCGGGCGGCGCCGGGCGGCGCGCACGCCCACCACACCGCGGCGGGCCCGGCCGCCTGGACCTCGGTCGTCGCGATCGTGCTGGCCGGCTACTTCGCCTGGCATGTCATGCGGTGCGGGGACCGCTTCGCCGCGGCCCGCCGGGCCCGGACGGCCCTCGCCGAGCCCGTGCCGGCGGGGGTGCCCGCCGAGATCGCCCCGCCGATGGTCGACATGGCGAGCTGCGGACACGGCGGGGCGGTGGTCGAGGGCCGGCTCGCCGCGGTGCGCGCCCCGCAGGCCGCGGCCGTCGCGCACCTGGTCATGGCCACGTCGATGGCCGTGATGCTGCTCGGGATGATCTAGAACCGGTTCACGAGGTCCGTCACGAGCAGCGCCAGGAACAGCACGGAGGCGGCGCCGAGGAAGAGGTTCGACAGCCACCCCGAGCGGCCGTTGCCGGTGACGCGCTTCGAGTTGAGCAGCAGCATCAGCGTGACGGCCAGGAACGGCATGAAGACCGAGCCGAGCACGCCGTAGACGAGCGTGAGGCCGAACGGCTTGTCGATGAACAACAGGGCCATCGGCGGGAGCGTCAGCCACAGCAGGTAGCCGCGGAAGGGCAGCGACCGCTCGGTCTCGCCCGACGCGAACCGCTCGACGCTCGTGGCCGTCTCCGCCGCCTTGCCGTGCGGCAGCCGGATCGCCCGCGTCCAGTCGGCGAACATGAACGAGACGCCGTTCCACACACCGAGCAGCGACGTCGAGGTCACGGCCAGGAACCCGACCAGGAAGAGGATCCGGGCCCAGGCGCCGTAGCGCTCGTCGAGCGCGGTGCCCAGCGTGAGCAGGCCGCTGTCCGACTCGGTGAGGTTCTGCCCGAACAGCAGGGTGGAGCCGACGACCAGCATCGCGATCACGAAGATGCCGGTCATGACGTACCCGACGGCGTTGTCCAGCCGCATCATCGACAGCCAGCCGGTGCCCCGCCAGCCCTTGGCGAACATCCAGTAGCCGTAGGCGGCCATCGTGATGGTGCCGCCGACGCCGCCGATCAGGCCCAGCACGTAGATCGTCGAGCCCTCGGGCAGCCGCGGGACCAGCCCCGACGCGAGGTTCCCCAGGTCGGGCGCGACCAGCACGGCGACCGCGACCACGGTGCAAAACTTGATCAGCACGAGCACCGTCATGAACTTCTCGAAGAAGGCGTAGCGCTGCGTCCAGACCAGCACCAGCCCGACGACGCCGGCGATCATCGCCCAGTACCGCACGGACAGCCCGCCGAAGAGGGCGTTGAGCGGCAGCCCGACCGCGGACATCGCCGTCGCGCCGTACACGAAGCCCCACACCACGATGTAGACGCCGAAGAAGACGGTGGCCCACCGCCCGAGCCGCCGCCAGCCGTCGAGCAGGGTGGTCCCGGAGGCGAGGTGCCAGCGGCCGACGCCCTCGCCGAGCGCGAGCTTGAGGACGGTGCCGAGGATCGCCGCCCACAGCAGCACCGTGCCGAACCGGGCGCCCGCGACCATCGTCGCCACCAGGTCGCCCGCGCCGACGCCGGTCGCGGCGGCCAGGAGCCCGGGGCCGACCTGCCGGACCTTCGCCCCGACGCCGGTGGGTGGTGTGAGCTCCGCGGTCCGGTCGACTCCCGGCTGTGTACTCACGGCGACCTCCTGCCCTCGGCGACTCCAGCGACCCCGTACGGGGGAACGGTAAAGATGTCCGGTCCGTCCCGCAGCGCCTGGCTGCGACCGGGCTCACCGATCGTGCCCGGGTGCGCGCTGTAGGTTTCCGCCGTTACCGTCGTAACGGGGTTCGACGAGAGAGGCGAGAAGCGGCCGTGGCGAGCATCGAAGAGGTCAGGGACGGCATCGCGCAGGCCAACGACAAGGCCTCGGAGAGCATGGGGGCGCTGGACCAGGCGCGCTCCAGCATCGAGGAGGCCCAGCGCGCCCTGCAGCAGGTGACCGAGGGCAGTTCGCAGAGCGACGTCGAGCAGGCCAACGCGTACTACGCCGAGGCGGCCAGCAAGATCGACGACGTCCAGCAGGCCATCAACGCGGCGATCGAGGCGGCCGAGGGCGTCGCCGCCCGGCTGTGACGGGGGTGCGCCCCGACCGGAGGATTCCCGAGTGAGCATCGGCGAACTGCGCGCCGCGCTGGAGGGCGTCGGCGGTGCCACCGGCGAGGCTCGCGCCCACGCGGAGCGTGCGGCCGAGCGGCTGGGCGAGGCCGCCGCGCTGCTGGCCGACCTCACCGAGCGGACCGGCGCCGACCTGCCGGTGGCGGCGTTGGAGAAGGCGCGGGAGGAGGTCGACGAGCTGGTGGCGACGGTGGGCCTGGCGGGCGACGCGGTCGCCGACCTGGGCGGTCGGCTGTAGTCGTGGCACCGGGGAGGAAGGCGCGCCGGGACCGCGTCACGGCCGCGTTCGACGCGTTCCACGCGGCCGCCGCGCGTGCCCTCGGCGCGGCCGCGCGGCAGCGCGAGTCGGCCGTCCGGGCGCAGGCCGAGGCCATGTTCGAGCTGTGGCTGCGCCGCGAGGGCGTCGCGGCCGTGCGCGCCGACCCGTCCCTGGCGCCGGCCTTCCGCTCGCCCGTGCTCGCCGCGGCCGTCGAGCGGGCCGAGCGGGACCGGCTGGCCGGGCTCTCCGGCTGGCTGCCGGACGGGCCGCGGGCCCTCGCCGACGTCGTCGCCGACGCCGCCCCCGGTCCGGCGGGCGCGCGCGGCACGGCATGGCTCGACGAGGTGGTGCGCGCAGCGGACCCGGACGCGTCGGGCACGGACCTGCTGCGCAACGAGGGCGTCAAGGACCACCCGGAGCTGTGGCGGATCGGCGCGGGGCACCTGGAGATCGGCGACGCGTTCCCCGTCGCCCTGCCCCTGCTCGACGAGTCCCACCTGCGGATCGACTCCGTGCCGGAGTCCCGGCCCGCCGCCGAGGCGCTGGTCGAGCAGCTGCTGATGCGCATGCTCGCGTGCTTCCGGCCGGGCATCCTCACCGTCGACGTCTGGGACGTCGGCCAGTACGGGCTGATGCCCGCGCTCTACCCGCTCGCCCGCACCGGCCTGGTCACCTCGCACGACCCGAACCGCCTCGGCGACCTGCTCGACGAGCTGTCCGAGCGGATCCGCAAGGTGCACAGCCGGGTGCTGGTCGGCGGCTTCCCGTCGCTGCGGGCGCACGCCGCGCACGAGGGCCGGCGCAGCGAGCCGTGGGTCGTGGTGGTGCTGGCGGGCAACCGGACCGCCCTGCCCGAGGACCAGCAACGGCAGCTGCAGCGGATCGCGCGCAGCGGCCTGGCCTGCGGGATCCACCTCGTGATGCTCGACGTCCCGGTGACCGTCGCCGCGCCCGTCGAGTCCGTGCGGTTCACCCGACACGGCGTGCGGTGCTCGATGACGGGCCAGCACGTGCGGGTGGAGCCGGATCCGCCGCTGCCCCGCCAGCAGGTCACGGACGCGTGCAGCGCGATCGTCCGCGCGCACGAGGCGTGGCGGGCCAAGGTGTCGACCTTCGCGGACCTGCTGCCGCAGGATCGGCAGGGCCGGCTGACCTCGGAGTCCGGGATCCGCGCCCCGATCGGCTTCACCGACGGCATGCACGTGGAGCTCGCGCTCGACGACGCCTCCCCGCACGCGTTGATCGGCGGGCCGAGCGGGTCGGGCAAGACCAACCTGCTGCTGGCCATGATCGGGTCGATGGCCGCCCGGTACGACCCGGACGAGCTGCACTTCTACCTGCTCGACTTCAAGGAGGGCGTGTCCTTCGCCCAGTTCGCGCCCGGTCGCCGGGACGCCAGCTGGTTGCCGCACGCCCAGCTGATCGGGATCAACGTCAACACCGACCGCGAGTTCGGGCTGGCGCTGCTGCAGTTCCTCGCCGACGAGATGCGCCGCCGCGCGGAGGCCGCCAAGTCCTTCGAGGTGACCAAGCTCGAGGAGCTGCGCCGCGCCGACCCGCACGGGCACTGGCCGCGGATCGTCGCGGTGGTCGACGAGTTCCAGTACCTGTTCGCGGAGAAGGACCAGGTCACGCGGCAGGCCACGGCCCTGCTGGAGGACGTCGCCCGGCGCGGCCGCTCGCAGGGCATCCACCTGGTCTTTGCCAGCCAGGACGTCTCCGGCATCGAGGCCTTCTGGGGCCGTCCGGCGATCTTCGAGCAGTTCGTGCTGCGGATCGCGCTGCCCCGGGCGCGGCGCGTGCTGGCCAACCTCAACGACGCCGCGCTCGCCCTGCCGCGCTGGCACGCGATCGTCAACCACGAGTCCGGGATGAAGCACGGCAACGAGATCGCCCGGATCCCCGACGCCGGCGCCGGTTCGGACCTCGACGAGGTGCAGCGCGCCGCCCACGAGCGCTACACGGGCCCGCCGCCCCGGCTGTTCGACGGCGCCCGGTCGCCCGCCGTCCGGGACCTGCTCGCGGCGGTGCCGGTCGGCGGTGCCCCGCGCGCCCTGCTCGGCCAGGTGATCGACATGGCGGGCAGCGCGGCGGCCGTCGAGCTGCCCGACGCGCCGGGCCGCAACGTCGCCGTCCTCGCCTCGGCGTCGGCCGAGGCGCTGCGGGTGATCGGCGCGGCCGCGGCGGCGCTGGCGGCGAGCGCGCCGGCCGAGGCCCGGTTCGTCGTCGCGCCGCTGGTGGGGGAGCTGCCCGCCGCCGCGCTGGCCGGCCGGGAGGTCGAGACCGTCGGGCTCGACGGGATCCGCGCGCGGATCGAGGAGCTGGCGCGCGAGGTGAAGGAGCGGGTGGCGACCGGCGACCGGCGGCCGGTGTTCGTGCTGCTCCTGGGCGCCGACGCCGCCGACCCGCTGCTCGAGCGCTCCGGCACCGAGGCGCTGCGGACGGTGCTGCGGTTCGGCCCGGAGGTCGGGCTGCACGTCGTGGGGTGGTGGCGCTCGGCGACCCGGCTGCGGCAGCTGCTGACCCTCTCGGCCGGGGTCGACGACGTCGGCGCCTGGATCGGGCTCGACGTCCAGGGTTCCGAGCTGGGCGCCCTGGCTCCGGGGCTGGGCACCACCTGGGCCCCGCGCCCGGGTCGCGGGCTGTTCTTCGACCGGGCCGTGCACGCCCGGCCCGAGGTCGTGATCGTGCCGGGGTCGCTGGAGGGGGACGCATGAGCACGCCGGACCAGCCCGAGTCGCCCGCCGCCGCGTACCGCCGCATCGCGAGCGGGATCGACGAGGCGGTCGACGCGGTCCGACGGCAGGACGAGCTGCGCGCGACCCGCCTCGAACAGGCGCTGGCCAAGATCGACGCGCGCATGCGGCGGGTGGGCGAGCGCGCCGCCCTGACCCGCTTCTCCGTGGAGCTGCACTGGGAGTCGGCGCTGGAGGCGTTGTGGGCGGAGCCGTGGATGACGGTCCGCCCCTTCCCCCGCCCCGACCCCGACGCCCAGCCCGCCCGGCTGGAGGGCTACGAGCGCGAGGTCGACCGCACCTACACGGAGCTCATGGACCTGGTCGCCCGCCGCCGCTTCGGCTTCCGCCGCTGACCACCCGTCGTGGGGGGGGGTTGTGGGAGGGGGCAGGACTCGCACACACCCCC
>NZ_JBEZDN010000010.1:0-101359 GCF_040648315.1 Pseudonocardia sp. NPDC049154 | reverse complement strand
ACCACAAACGCGAACCCCGGGCCGCGCGCCCCCCGCCGCGGAGGGGGCACGCCCCCGCCCCCCCCGGTGTTGTGGGGCGATAGTCGCTCTGGCGACTATCGCCACTCACGAGCGTCATTCTTCGTCGTCGCGGGCCAGGAAGGTCGCGAGGCGCTCGACCGCGTCCTCGTAGGCGGGGTGGGAGTCGACGAAGGCCCGGAGGCGGGCGGCCAGCCACTCGACGCTGACCGCCTCGTCCCCGCGGCGTTCGACCAGTTCCTCGATGCCCCGGTCGGTGAAGTACACGGTTCCCTACGAGAACGCCTTGTCGATCAGCTCGCGCTGCTCGACCTCGTGCACCTTCGACGACCCGGCGGCCGGCGCGGCCATCCGGCGGCGGCTGATCCGCTTGAGGCCCGAGAGCCGCTCCGGCAGCTTGTCCGGCAGCTCGAGACCCATGTGCGGCCAGGCACCCTGGTTGGCCGGCTCCTCCTGGACCCAGCGGATGTCCTGCGCGTTCGGGTAGCGCTCCAGGACCGAGGCCAACTGGCGGTCCGGCACCGGGTACAGCTGCTCGACGCGCACGATCGCCGTGTCGGTGATCTCGCGCTTCTGCCGCTGCTGGTGCAGCTCCCAGAAGATCTTGCCGCTGCACAGCAGGACCTTCTTGACCGACGAGGCGGGCCCGTCCGCGGAGCGGAACTCCGGGTCGTCGATCACCGGGCGGAACCGGCCGCCGGTGAAGTCCGAGATCGGGCTGACGACCGCCTTGTTCCGCAGCATCGACTTCGGGGTGAAGACGACCAGCGGGCGGCGGACGCCGTCGAGCGCGTGCCGGCGCAGCAGGTGGAAGTAGTTCGCCGGCTCCGACGGCAGCGCGACCGTCATCGAGCCCTCGGCGCACAGCTGCAGGAACCGCTCGATGCGGCCGGAGCTATGGTCCGGGCCCTGGCCCTCCAGGCCGTGCGGCAGCAGCAGCACGACGTCGGAGAACTGACCCCACTTCGCCTCACCGGACGAGATGAACTCGTCGATGATCGGCTGGGCGCCGTTGACGAAGTCGCCGAACTGCGCCTCCCACATGACCAGCGCGTCCGGGTTGGCGACCGAGTAGCCGTACTCGAAGCCGACCGCGGCGAACTCCGAGAGCGCGGAGTCGTAGGGGAGGAACCGGCCCTGGTCATCGGCCAGGTTGCGCAGCGGGTAGTACTCCTCGCCGGTCTTCCGGTCGATCAGCACCGAGTGCCGCTGCACGAACGTGCCGCGCCGCGAGTCCTGGCCGGAGAGCCGGACCAGCTTGCCGTCCATCGCCAGCGAGCCGAAGGCGAGCAGCTCGCCGAAGGCCCAGTCGATGTCGCCCTCGCGGGACATCTTCGCCCGCTTGGCCAGCACCGGCTTGACGCGCTGGTGCGGGGTGAAGCCCTCGGGCAGGTGCTCGTGCACGTCCCCGACGCGGTGCACGACCTCCAGCGGGATCGAGGTGTCCAGGTCGCTCGGCACGAGCTGTTCCTTCTCGACCGAGGCGGACACGGCGGGCGGGGTCTTCTCCAGCTCGCGGACCTCGTTGAACACGTGCTCGAGCTGGTTGGAGAAGTCCTTGAGCGCGTGCTCGGCCTCCTCCATGGTGATGTCGCCGCGGCCGATCAGCGACTCGGTGTAGATCTTGCGCACCGAGCGCTTGGCGTCGATCACGTCGTACATCGCCGGCTGCGTCATCGAGGGGTCGTCGCCCTCGTTGTGGCCGCGGCGGCGGTAGCAGATCATGTCGATCACGACGTCGTTGTTCCAGCGCTCGCGGTACTCGACCGCCAGCTTGGCCACCCAGACGCAGGCCTCGGGGTCGTCGCCGTTCACGTGGAAGACCGGCGCGCCGATCATCTTCGCCACGTCCGTGCAGTACTGCGAGGAACGCGAGTGCTCCGGCGCGGTGGTGAAGCCGACCTGGTTGTTGACGACCACGTGCACGGTGCCGCCGGTGCGGTAGCCGCGCAGCAGGGCCAGGTTCAGCGTCTCCGCCACCACGCCCTGCCCGGCGAACGCCGCGTCGCCGTGCATCATCAGCGGCAGGACGGTGAAGCCGCCCTCGCCCTTGTCGAGCAGGTCCTGCTTGGCGCGGACGATGCCCTCGAGGACCGGGTCGACGGCCTCCAGGTGCGAGGGGTTCGAGGCCAGCGACACGACCGTCTCGCCGTCGCCGAACATCCGGAAGTACTTGCCCTCGGCGCCGAGGTGGTACTTGACGTCGCCGGAGCCGTGGGCCTGGCCTGGGTCGAGGTTGCCCTCGAACTCGCGGAAGATCTGGCTGATCGGCTTCCCGACGATGTTGGCCAGCACGTTGAGCCGGCCGCGGTGCGGCATGCCGATGACCACCTCGTCGAGCTCGTTCTCGGCGGCCTTGTCCAGCACGGCGTCGAGCAGCGGGATGACGGTCTCGCCGCCCTCCAGCGAGAACCGCTTCTGCCCGACGTACTTGGTCTGCAGGAAGGTCTCGAACGCCTCGGCGGCGTTGAGCTTCGACAGGATGTACTTCTGCTCGACCACCGAGGGCTTCTGGTGCGGCACCTCGATGCGCTCCTGCAGCCAGGCGCGCTGCTCGGGGTCGGCGATGTGCATGTACTCCGTGCCGACGGTGCGGCAGTAGGAGTCGCGCAGCAGGCCGAGCACGTCCCGCAGCTTCATGTGCGCCTCGCCGCCGAACCCGCCGACGGCGAAGTCGCGGTCGAGGTCCCATAGCGTGAGGCCGTGGGACAGCACGTCGAGGTCGGGGTGGCGGCGCTGGCGGTAGTTCAGCGGGTCCGTGTCCGCCATCAGGTGGCCGCGGGTGCGGTAGGACTCGATCAGCTCGAGGACGCGCGCGGTCTTGTCGACCTCGCCCTCGGGGAAGTCCTGCACCCAGCGGACCGGCTCGTACGGCACCCGCAGCGAGGTGAAGATGTCGTCGTAGAAGCCGTCGTCGCCCAGCAGCAGGCGGTGCACCCGGCGCAGGAAGTCGCCGGACTCGGCGCCCTGGATGATCCGGTGGTCGTAGGTCGAGGTCAGCGTGATGATCTTGCTGACACCGATCTGGGCGAGCCGCTCCTCGGAGGCGCCCTGGAACTCCGCCGGGTACTCCATCGCACCGACGCCGACGATCGTGCCCTGACCCTGCATCAACCGCGGCACCGAGTGGTTGGTGCCCAGCGTGCCCGGGTTGGTCAGCGAGATCGTGGTGCCCTGGAAGTCCTCGGCGGTGAGCGAGCCGTTGCGCGCCTTGTGGACCATGCCCTCGTAGGCGGACCAGAACTGCGCGAACGTCATCCGCTCGCAGCCCTTGATCGACACCACGACGAGCGAGCGCTGCCCGTTCTTGCCCGGCAGGTCGATGGCCAGGCCGAGGTTGACGTGCTCGGGCTGGACGACGGTGGGCTTGCCGTCCGTCTCGACGAAGTGGCGGTTCATCGTCGGGAAGTCGGCCAGCGCCTTCACCACGGCGTAGCCGATGAGGTGGGTGAAGGAGATCTTGCCGCCGCGGGTGCGCTTCAGCTGGTTGTTGATGACGATGCGGTTGTCGGCCAGCAGCTTCGCCGGGACCGCGCGCACGCTCGTCGCCGTGGGGACGGCGAGCGAGGCGTTCATGTTCTTGACGACGGCGTTGGCCGCGCCCCGGATCGGCAGGACCTGGTCCTGGCTCTCCGCGGCCGGCCTGGCGGCGGCCTTGGAGGTGCTGCCGGCGGCGGGCTTCGCGGCGGGCGGGGCCGCGCCGTTGCCGTTCGACGCGGCGCGGTCGCCGGCGCGGCGGACCTCGGTCGGCTCGGCGGGACTGGTCGTGGGTGTGCTGGCGGGGGGCACGTCCTGCTTTCCGGTGCGAGAGGAGCCGTTGGTGGTGGTGGCGGAGCGGTCCGGGTCGGCGGTCGGCGCGCCGGCGGCCTCGGCGTCGGCGGAGCGGTCGGCCTCCGCGCGCTCGGCCTCGCCCTGCGCGGTCGGGCTGTCCTCGGCGGGCGCGGCGCCCGACAGCGAGCCGCCGGGCTTGTAGTCCGCGAAGAAGTCGTGCCAGGCCGGGTCGACCGTCTTCGGGTCCTCGAGGAAGCGCTGGTACATCTCCTCGACGAGCCACTCGTTCGGGCCGAACTGGTTGGCGCCGAACTCCCCGGTATGGCCGGTCGTACTACTGGTGGACACGCGCTCTCAACCGCCTTGGTTCGCTTGAAGCTTCTCAGTCGCCGATGACCGCCCTCCCAGGGTAGTCCTCCCCGGGACGGAGCCGGTATGTGCTCGGTCGCGTTGTGACCTCCGTCCGGCGGGTGCCCGCCGGGCCGGGTCAGAAAACGGGGAGGGCCCCGATCGCGGGCACGACGGCGGTGCGCACGGAGGTCTCCGCGATCACCGTGCCCTCCACCAGCCCGCACGAGGAGTCGCGGCGCAGGGTGTCCCGCTCGCCGGCGTACTGCCCGTCGACCGGGTCGACGAGGAGCTCGGTGCGGGTGGGCCCGGCGTCGTGCACCAGGGCGAGGCACAGGTTGCCGTCGAGGTCCTTGACCTCGTCGACGAGCGAGACGGCGGGGAGCTCGAGCAGCGCGGCGTAGAGCGGCGCGCGCAGGTCGGCCGGGACCGAGCAGGTTCGGAGTGCGTCGACGGCGCTGCGGAACGGCCCGGTGTAGGTGCGCCCCTGCGGCGCGTCGGCCAGCAGCCGGGCGAGCAGCTCGCCGGGCTCCCGGGGCAGCAGGGCCAGGAACTCGCGGGTCGGCGTGGCCCAGTTCCCGGCGGGCCGGTGCGGGGTCGAGTCGTGCAGCTCGGCGTAGAAGTCGCCGTACTTCGCGCGGAACCGGCCGGTGGGCCAGGCGTCCCGCAGGTCGAACCCGGCGTCGTCGGCCGCCTCGCCCGAGCCGGCGAGCCAGGTGACCCGGCCGGTGAGCTCGCGGTCGAGCAGCCAGTCCGCGTCCTGGACCGCGGGCGTCCACTGCTGGAGCAGGTGCTCGGACAGGTGCACGTGCACCGGCTCGGCCGGGTCGGGGCCCATGAAGGTGCCCATCCACCACGCGTGCGTCGCGATGTACCGGTACTGCTCCGGTTCCATCGGCTCGTCGGACGTGCGCACGGGAAGGTCGGGCACCACGCAGCTCCCGGGGGGTCGGCAGGTTCACCCGGCATTGTGGAACGGGCCCGACACGGCCCGTGACGCCACCCCCGGTTCGCGTGACCGCCCGCTGCTCAGGGACGGTATCCGCTCCGCGAGCTCCGCTCAGCGCCGATGGTCGCTCCGCGAGCTCCGCTCAGCGTCGATGTTCGCTCCGCGAGCTCCGCTCAGCGTCGATGGTCGCTCCGCGAGCTCCGCTCAGCCGCGGGTCACGGCAGCCACTCGCGCACCTGTCCGAGGACCCTGGGGGCGTCGTCGGTGACCGGGTTGACCTGGAGGTGCGTGACGCCGACCTCGTGCAGTGCCGCGATCCGCTCCTTGACGAACGAGGGCGGGCCGATGAGCGTCGACTTCTCGATGAACTCGTCCGGCAGCGCGGCCGCGGCCTCCTCCTTGCGCCCGTCGAGGTACAGGTCCTGGACGGTCCGCGCGGCGTCCGCCCAGCCCTGGCGCTGCATCACGGTGTTGTAGAAGTTCTTCCCGCGCGCGCCCATCCCGCCGACGTAGAGCGCGAACATCGCCCGCGCCGCCTGCCGGGCCGGCTCCCACATCTCCTCCTCGATCGCGAGGAAGCCGCCGCCGGTGATCTGCAGCGGGCCGAGCTCGGGCGCCCGCTTGGCCAGGCCGGCGGCCAGCGGCGCGCCGAAGGCCTCCTGCATCCGCTCGGGGACGACGGCGTGCGGCAGCCAGCCCTCGGCGAGCTCGGCGGTCATCTCCACGTTCTTGTCGCCGAGCGCCGCGATCCAGATCGGGATGTCCGCCCGCTGCGGGTGGTTGATCAGCTTCAACGGCTTGCCGAGCCCGGTGCCGCGGCCCTCCGGAACCGGGATCGTGTAGATGCCCTCGTGCTGGATGCGCTCGCGCCGCCATACGGCCCGGCAGATCTCGATGACCTCGCGGGTGCGCCCGATCGGCTTGTCGAACGGGACGCCGTGGAAGCCCTCGATCACCTGCGGCCCGGAGGTGCCGAGACCCAGGATCGCCCGGCCGCCGGACAGCGCGTCGAGGCCCGCGGCCGTCATGGCCGTGAGGGTGGGGGTCCGGCTGTAGATCGGCAGGATGCCCGAGCCGATCTCGATCCGCTCGGTGCGCGCGGCGAGGTAGCCCATGAGGGACACGGCGTCGTAGCTGTAGGCCTCGGCGACCCACACGACGTCGAGCCCGGCCTTCTCGAGCTCGACGATGCGGGTGGCGCCCGCCACCGGGTCGTCGCTGTACGGCAGCTGGGTCGAGAGCTTCACGACAGTGAGACTGTCACATCCAGGTCCGGGTTCACACCGTCCGGCGCTCCCGGCCCGCCCAGAAGGGGGCCCGCAGGTCCTTCTTGAGGATCTTGCCGGTGGGGTTGCGGGGCAGCTCGGCCACCACGTCCATGCCCTTGGGGCACTTGTACGAGGCCAGGTGCGCGCGACAGTGCGCGAGCACGGCGGCCTCGTCGAGCTCGGCACCGTCGGCCGGCACGACGATCGCGCGTGGCACCTCGCCCCACCGCTCGTCCGGCACGCCGATCACGGCCACGTCGGCGATCCCGGGGTACTCGGCGAGCACGCGCTCGATCTCGGCCGGGTACACGTTCTCCCCGCCGCTGACGATCATGTCCTTGACCCGGTCGGTCACGTAGACGTAGCCGTCGGCGTCGAGGTGCCCGCCGTCGCCGGAGCGCAGCCAGCCGTCGGAGGTGATCGCGGCGGCGGTGGCCTCGGGCCGGCGCCAGTAGCCGGCCATGAGCTGCGCGGTGCGCACCCAGATCTCGCCCGGCTCGCCGGTCGGCACCGGTTCGCCGGTCGCCGGGTCGCGGACCTCGATCTCGACGCCGTGGATCGGCGTCCCGGCCGAGACCAGCCGGTGCGCGACGGCCGGGTCCTCGTGGTCGGCGGCGGGCAGCGCGGTGACCACGCCGCACGCCTCCGTCATCCCGTAGACCTGGTGCATCCGCCCCGGGAACAGCGGCAGGCACGCCCGCATCACGGGGAGCGGCATCGGTGAGGCGCCGTAGGAGAGGACCTTGATCGCGGAGAGGTCGCGGGTCTCGACACCCGGCACCTTCGTGACCGCCGCCAGCAGCGCCGGCACCAGGAAGGTGTGCGTGATCCGTTCGGTCTCCAGCTGCTCGACGACCGCGGCCGGGTCGGGCACGCGCAGCATCACCATCCGCGCGCCGAAGTGGACCGCGAGCAGGGCGTAGCTGGTGCCGCCGACGTGGAACAGCGGCATCGCGACCTGGACGACGGCGTCATGGTCCACCTCGAAGCTCTCGGCCACGTTGGTCGAGTGCGCCAGCATCGCCCGGTGGGTGAGCATCACGCCCTTCGGGAAGCCGGTCGTGCCCGAGGTGTAGAGCTGCACGAAGCAGGCCTCCGGGTCGGCCTCGGCCGGGCCGTCGTCGGGCTCGTGCGCGGCCAGCCAGGCCTCGTACTCGTCGTCCGGCCCGCCGACCCGGATCCGGCGGCGCAGGGCGGGCGCCTCGTCCCGCAGGGCCTCGGCCGCCTGCGCGAACTCCGGCCCGACGAGCAGGAGCACGGCGCCGGAGTCGTTGAGCACGTAGACGATCTCGGGCGGCGCCAGCCGGAAGTTGACGACGGCGTTGGCGGCGCCGATCCGCGCGCAGGCCAGCGTCAGCTCCAGGCAGGAGGGGTGGTTGAGGTCGAGCACGGCCACCCGGTCCCCGGGCCCGACGCCCTCGGCCCGCAGCGCCGCGGCCAGCCGGCGGACCCGCTCGTCGAGCTCGGCCCACGTGCGGCGCACGCCGGCGAACCGCAGCGCCTCGGCGTCGGGCCGCTCGGCGGCCCAGCGTCCCAGCAGGCCGGACACGTCGGCGGGGCGGTCGGGGGACAGCGTCATCGGTGCTCCCTCGGGGGCGTGAGATGGATCACGGCGGGCGCCACTCTAGCGTCGGGGAGAACCGGAATCGAGGGACGAACCTCGCGGGTCCACCCGCGCGCCCGCGGCACGCGCGCCGGGGGCAGGATGGGGCCCGAGCGTGAGGAGAGGTGTGGGACGCGAACCCGACGGCAGCGGCCGGATCGAGGTGTCCGGCCTGGCCAAGCGGTTCGGCACGGTCGAGGCCGTGCGCGGGCTGTCGTTCACGGTCGAGCCGGGTGCGGTGACCGGCTTCCTGGGGCCCAACGGCTCCGGCAAGACGACGACGCTGCGCGCGATCCTCGGCCTGGTCGCCCCGACCGCGGGAGCGACGCTGGTCGAGGGCGCCCCGTACCCGGAGCTGACCGCACCCGGGCGGGTCGTCGGCGCCGTGCTGGAGGCGCAGGGCGCCCACCCCGCGCGCACCGCCCGGCGGCACCTGCAGGTCTGCGCCTCGGCGATCGGCGTGGCGGAGGACCGGGTCGACGAGGTGCTCGCCCTCGTCGGGCTCGCCGACGCCGCCGACCGGGCCACCGGCGGCTACTCGCTCGGCATGGCCCAGCGTCTCGCCCTCGCGGTCGCGTTGCTCGGCGACCCGCGCATCCTGGTGCTCGACGAGCCGGGCAACGGCCTCGACCCGCAGGGCATCGCGTGGCTGCGGGAGTTCCTGCGCGGTTTCGCGCGTTCCGGGCGGACCGTGCTCGTGTCCAGCCACCAGCTCGCGGAGATCGCGCAGACCGCGGACCGGCTCGTCGTGATCTCGGTGGGGGCCTGCGTCTACCAGGGCCCGGCCGACGGGCTGCACGGCCGGCCCGCCGTCCGCGTCCGCTGCTCCGACCCCGTCCGGCTCGCCGAGGCGCTCGCCGCCCGGGGTGTGCTGGAGATCGACCACGTTGCCGACGGCGGGCTCGCCGTCGCAGCCGACGCGGTGCTCGTCGGCGACACCGCGCTCGCCGCGGGCGTGGCCGTCTACGGCCTGGTCGAGGAGCGCGCGGACCTCGAGGCGATGTTCCTGCGGCTGACCGGCGGAGGTGTGGTGTGACGACCGACCTGCTCCCCACCGCGGGCGTCCTGCGGGCCGAGGCGCTCAAGGCGCTGTCCGTGCGCACCTGGTGGGCGCTCGCGATCCCGGTGGCCCTGCTCGCGGTGATGGTCAACCTGTTCGGCGGGTTGTTCAGCTCGGCCGTCGCCGGGGTGGGCGACGGTCTCCCCGGGATCCTGCTGGCCTCGCTGGCCTACGCGCTGTCGCTGACCACGGTGTTCGCGGCGCTGCACGGCGTGGTGCTGGCCACCTCGGAGTTCCGGCACCGCACCGTGACCACCACCTACCTGCTGGCCGGGCGGGTGCCGACGCTGCTGGCCAAGTCGGCGGTGGCGGCCGGCGTCGGCGCCGCGTACGCCCTGCTCGCGATCGTGCTCGGGCTGCTCGCCGGCCTGCTGGGCCAGGGCGCCGCGCCGCTGCCGTCCGTCGGCGGGATCCTGGCGCTGAGCGGCCTCGGGATCCTGGTGTGTGCGCTCTGGGCGGTGCTCGGGGTCGCGCTCGGCACGCTGGTCGTCAACCAGGCCGGGGCCGTCGTCGCGCTGCTGGTCTACGTGCTGGCGGTGGAGAACCTCGTCTCGCTGATCCTGCGCTCGGGCACGGAGGAGGGCAGCGCGCCGTCGGCGATCGCCCGGCTCACCTCGTTCCTGCCCGCCAACGCCGGCGACATCGCGCTCTACGACCTGCCGGCCCAGGAGCTCGGCGGCCGGTTCGCGTCCTCGATCGTCGAGGGCCTGGCGGGCGTCGCCGGGCCCCCGCCGGCGTGGGGCGCGCTGCTCGTGCTCGTCGTGTGGGCCGGGGCCGGGGTGGCGGTGGCGTGGGTCGTCGGCGGCCGCCGGGACGTGACCTGAGACGGGTGTGACCAGGGCGGACGTCGTCGGGCGGCGGACTGTCGGACCGGCGTCCTAACCTGGATCCGTGCCCGACCCGCTCCCCACCCCCTCGCCCGACCCGGGCACCCGGCCCGCCGGATGGCTGCGCCGGCTCACCCGCGAGTGCCTGCGGCACCGCCGGGTCACCGTCGGCGCGCTCGTCGCGTCGGTGTTCGGGGTGAGCCTCGACGCGGCGGGCCCGCTGCTCACCCGGGTCGCGGTCGACGACGCGGTGCGGGGCGTCACGGACGTGCTGCTGCCGATCGTGCTGGCGATCCTGGGGCTGGCGGTCGTCCGCTTCACCGCGTCCTTCCTGCGGCGCTACCTCGCCGGGCGGATGGCGCTCGACGTTCAGCACGACCTGCGCCGCCAGGTGTTCGCCGCCGTCCAGCGGCTCGACGGGCGCCGGCAGGACGCACTGCGCACCGGCCAGGTCGCCTCCCGCGCGATCACCGACCTCCAGCAGGTCCAGTCGCTGCTGTCGATGGTGCCGCTCACCGCCGGCACGATCGCGCTCGTGATCGCGTCGGTGGCGGCCATGCTGTGGTTGTCCCCGCTGCTCACCGTGGTGTCGCTGATCATGCTGCCGCTGGCGGCGTACATCACCAGCCGCACCCGGCGCTCGCTGTTCCCGGCCACGTGGTCGGCCCAGCAGCGCGCGGCGGACGTGGCACAGCAGGTCGAGGAGACGGTCACCGGCGTCCGTGTGGTCAAGGGCTTCGGCCAGGAGACCCGCGAGGTCGGCACCCTGGAGGGGCTGGCCCGGCGGCTGTTCGGCGAGCGGATGCGCGCCGCGCGGATGACGGCCCGGCTCAACCCGGTGCTGCTCGCGCTGCCCACGCTCGGCCAGGTCGCGGTGATCGGCATCGGCGGGCTGATGGCGGTGCGCGGGTCGATCTCGCTCGGCACCTTCCTGGCCTTCACCACCTACGTCGCGCAGCTCGTCGGGCCGGCCCGGCTGGTCGGGTCGCTGGTCGTCAGCGCGCAGCTGGCCCGCGCCGGCGTCGAGCGCGTGTACGACCTGGTCGACGCGGAGCCGGACGTGCAGGACCCGCCCGCGCCCCGCGCGTTGCCCGCCGGCCCGGTCGGCGTGGAGCTCGACGCCGTGCGGTTCGGCTACGAGCCCGGACGGCCGGTGCTCGACGGGGTGTCCCTGCGCGCCGAGCCGGGGGAGACCCTGGCCGTGGTCGGTACCGCCGGCTCCGGCAAGTCCACGGTCGCGCTGCTGCTGCCCCGCTTCTACGACCCCTGGGACGGGGCGGTGCGGATCGGCGGGATCGACGTCCGGGAGCTGCGGCTGCGGGACCTGCGCGCCGAGCTGGGCGTGGTGTTCGAGGAGGCCTTCCTCTTCTCCGACACCATCCGCGCCAACATCGCCTACGGCCGGCCCGACGCGAGCGAGGAGGAGATCCGCGCCGCCGCGGCGGCCGCGCAGGTCGCCACGTTCGTCGAGGCGCTGCCCGAGGGCTACGACACCCCGGTCGGCGAGCGCGGGCTCACGCTCTCCGGCGGGCAGCGGCAGCGGATCGCGCTGGCCCGGGCGCTGCTCACCGATCCCCGCGTCCTGGTGCTCGACGACGCGACCTCCGCCGTCGACACCGCCACCGAGTCCGCCATCCACGAGGCCCTCCGCGAGCTGACCGTCGGGCGGACCACGATCCTCGTCGCACACCGGCGCTCCACCCTCGCCCTCGCCGACCGGATCGCGGTGCTCGACGCCGGCCGGGTCGTCGACGTCGGGACCGAGGAGGAGCTGCGGGGGCGGTGCGCGCTGTTCCGCGAGCTGCTGGCCACCGGCGCGCAGGCGCACGCCGACGAGGAGCCGGTCGAGGAAGCCGGGACCGTCGCGGAGCCCGAGGTCGCGCCCCTGCCGGCGGCCGCCCCGGCGGTGGCCGTGCCCGCCGGCGGCGTCACGCCCGAGCTGTGGCCGGAGGCCGCCGCCGGCGAGGCGGAGTCCGACCGGGCGGTGCGGGCCGCGGCGGAGCAGGCGGGGTCGGCGCGCGCCGGCGGCCCGCAGGCCCGCACCGGACCCGGCGCGTCGGGCATGGTCGGCGGGATCGCGGCGACCCCGGAGCTCCTCGACGCCGTCGCGAGGCTGAAGCCCGCCACCGAGACCCCGCGCCTCGGCGGGATCGATCCCGCCGCACCGGACCCCGGCTTCCGGCTCGCCCGGCTGCTGAGGCCGGTGCGCTGGACGCTCGCCGTCGGCATGGCCCTCGTGGCGCTCGACGCGCTGGCGACGCTGGCCTTCCCGTCGGTCGCCCGGTTCGCGGTCGACGGCGGCATCACGGCCGGGTCCACGCGAATCCTGCTGATCGCGACGCTGATCGGGATCGGGATCGTGCTGGCCGACGCGCTGGTGGTCGCCGCACAGACCGTGGTGACCGCGCGGGCGGGCGAGAGCCTGCTCTACCTGCTGCGCACCCGCAGCTACGCCCACCTGCAGCGGCTCGGGCTGGACTACTACGAGCGCGAGCTCTCCGGCCGGATCATGACCCGGATGACCACGGACGTCGACGCACTGTCGACGTTCCTGCAGACCGGGCTCGCCCAGGCCGTCGTCAGCCTGCTCACCCTGGTCGGCGTCGCCGTCGCGCTGCTGGTCACCGACGCGGAGCTCGCCCTGGTGGCGCTCGCGGTGCTGCCGATCCTGCTCGTGGCCACGGTGGTGTTCCGGCGGCTGTCGTCGCGGGCGTACGCGGAGGCGCGGGAGCGGGTCAGCGTCGTCAATGCGGACATGCAGGAGAACGTGACCGGCGTCCGCGTCGCGCAGGCGTTCGTCCGGGAGGAGCGCAGCGCCGCGGCGTTCGGGGCCCGCAGCGACGCCTACCGCCGCACCCGGATCCGGGCGCAGCGCTACATCGCGACGTACTTCCCGGGCGTCGCGTTCCTGTCGGACGTCGCACAGGCCGCGGTGCTCGGCGTCGGCGCCGCGCGGGTGGCGGCGGGCGACCTCACGCCGGGCGTGCTCACCGCGTTCCTGCTCTACCTCGGGCTGTTCTTCTCCCCGGTGCAGCAGCTGTCCCAGGTGTTCGACGGCTACCAGCAGGCCCGCATCGGCCTGCTGCGCATCGCCGACCTGCTCCGCACCCCGACCTCGGTGCCGGCGGCCCCGGACTCCGACGCCGCCGTCGTCCCGCCGCAGCTGCGGGGCGCGGTGGAGCTGCGCGGGATCACCTTCCGCTACCCGGGCGTCGAGCAGCCGGCGCTCGCCGACGTGAACCTCCGCGTGCGGCCCGGCGAGACGATCGCGCTGGTCGGCGCCACGGGTGCGGGCAAGTCCACCATGGTCAAGCTGCTCGCCCGGTTCTACGACGTCGGCGAGGGCGAACTGCTGGTCGACGGCGTCGACGTCCGGCGCTACCCGCTCGAGGGCTACCGGCGCCGGCTCGGGTTCGTGCCGCAGGAGCCGCACCTGTTCACCGGGGACGTCGCGGCCAACATCGCCTACGGCCGTCCCGGCGCCACGCAGGCGGAGATCGAGGCCGCGGCCCGGGCCGTCGGTGCGCTGGAGATGATCCGGGGCCTCGCCGGCGGTTTCCGGCACCCGGTCGGCGAGCGCGGCCAGGGACTGTCCGCCGGGCAGCGCCAGCTGGTCGCGCTGGCCCGCGCCGAGCTCGTCGACCCGGACGTGCTGATCTTCGACGAGGCCACCGCGGCGCTCGACCCCGCGACCGAGGCGGCGGTACTGGCCGCCGGCGACCGGCTCACGGCGCGGCGCACCGCGTTCGTCGTGGCGCACCGGCTGGCCACGGCGGCGGCGTCGGACCGGATCGTCGTGCTGCACGCGGGGCGGATCGCCGAGGAGGGGCCGCACGCCGAGCTGCTCGCGGCGGACGGGCGCTACGCCGCGCTGTGGCGGGCGGGCGAGCTGGAGCCCGCGGCCGACGCGGAGACCGAGGACCTCTCCGCGGCCCGCTCGGCCTGAGCGCCGCGCTTCCGTCCGACCGCCGCCGGTGCGGCCCGCCCGGCGCCCGGTGTGCACCGGGCGTAACGGGCGGCCCCTTGTCGTCCGATTTCCACTGTGGGTGAGGTCGCTGCGCCGTCCGTACGCAGTTCGCCCGAATTCTTGCCCGAAATCGGGCAGGAACTTGGCGTTCTGAGGGTTGATCGGGCACAGTTCCGTCCGTGCACGCCGCCCCGGACCGTTCGACGCACCCCGATGCGTTCGCCGGCCCGCACCCGGACCTGGTGCGCCACCTGGTCCGCAGCACCGCGCTCGACCCGGGCGAGGCCGCCCGCGTCGTCGACGAGGTGCTCGCCTACTTCGCGGAGCCGACCGAGGACTTCGTGCGGCGGCGGCACGCCGAGCTCCGCACCCGCGGGCTCCGCAACGACCGGATCTTCACCGTGATCCGGGACGAGCTCGACGCGCGACGCGTGGCGCCCCCGCCGCTGTCCGCGCGTCAGCTCCGGCGCCTGGTCTACGGCTGAGCAGCGCCGGTCAGAAGCGAGGAGGAACACCGATGTGCGGCATCGTGGGGTACGTGGGCGCGCAGGACGCGGCGCCCATCCTGATCGAGGGCCTCAACCGGCTCGAGTACCGCGGCTACGACTCGGCAGGGATCGCCGTGATCCAGCGCGGCCAGCTGAAGGTGCGCAAGGTCAGCGGCCGGGTCGCCGACCTGCAGGCGGATCTGCCCGCGCGGTTCAAGGGCGTGCCCGGCATCGGGCACACGCGCTGGGCCACGCACGGTGAGCCCACCGTCGACAACGCCCACCCGCACGTCGACAGCGCCGGCCGGATCGCCGTGGTGCACAACGGGATCATCGAGAACGCCGAGGAGCTGCGCGCCAAGCTGCAGGCCGACGGCGTCGAGTTCACCTCGCAGACCGACACCGAGACCGTCGCCCACCTCGTGGCCGCGGCCTTCGCGACCGGCGGCGCGGAGGACCTCGAGCAGGCCGTCCGCTACGCGCTGCGCCAGGTCGTCGGCGCGTACGGCATCGCCGTCGTCGACACCGAGCACCCCGACCGGATCGTGGTCGCGCGCAACGGCTCGCCCGTGCTCCTCGGCATCGGCGAGAAGGAGATGTTCGTCGCGAGCGACGTCGCGGCGCTGGTCGGGCACACCCGCCAGGTCGTCTACCTCGACGACGGCGAGCTCGCCACCATCACCGCCGGCGGGTACCGCACCTTCACCCTCGACGCCCGCTCCACGGCGAAGACCCCGTCGGAGGTGGACTGGGACGTCGTCGGCGCCGAGATCGGCGACCACGCGCACTTCCTGGTCAAGGAGATCGCCGAGCAGCCGCGCTCGATCGAGCGGGCGATCCGCGGGCGCATCGACGAGCGCTTCAACACCGCCCACCTCGGCGGGCTCAACCTGACCGTGCGCGAGGCGCGCGAGTTCCGCCGCGTGAAGATCCTCGGCTGCGGCTCCGCCTGCTACGCCGGCGATCTCGGCGCCCAGCTGATCGAGGACCTGGCCCGGATGCCCGCGACGTCGGAGTCGGCGTCGGAGTTCCGGTACCGCAACCCGGTCGTCGAGCCGGACACGCTCTACGTCGCGGTCAGCCAGTCCGGCGAGACCGTCGACACCCTCGCCGCGGTGCAGGAGCTGCAGCGCAAGGGCGGCCGGGTGATCGGGATCGTCAACGTCGTCGGCTCGACGATCGCGCGCCAGGTCGACGGCGGCATCTACATCCACGCCGGCCCGGAGATGTCCGTCGCGGCGACCAAGTCCTTCACCTCGACGCTCGTGGCGTTCGCGCTGCTCGCGGTGCACCTCGGCCGCATGCGCGACCTCGCGCCGACCGAGGGCCGCCGGATCCTCGACGGCCTCGTCGCCCTGCCCGGCCAGATCGAGCAGATCCTCGACGACGAGAAGCGCACCGGCACGATCGAGCAGGTCGCCAGGGAGATCGCGCAGCGGCACAGCGTGCTGTTCATCGGCCGCCGCCGCGGCTGGCCGGTCGCCAAGGAGGGCGCGCAGAAGTTCAAGGAGGTCTCCTACGTGCACGCGGAGGCCTACGCCAGCGCCGAGCTCAAGCACGGCCCGCTCGCCCTGGTCAGCCCGGAGCTGCCGACGGTGGCCTGCGTGCCGGACGACGACCTGTTCGAGAAGAACGTCTCCACCCTCGCCGAGATCCGCGCCCGCAAGGGCCCGGTCGTCGCGCTGGCGCACCGCGAACTCTCCGCCGAGCTCGCCGACCGCACCATCGTGATCCCGCGCGGCGAGCCCGAGCTGGACCCGATCCTGATGTCGGTGCCGCTGCAGCTCCTGGCCTACCACGCCGCGGTGGCGCTGGAGCGCGACGTCGACCGCCCGCGCAACCTCGCCAAGTCGGTGACGGTGGAGTAGGTCCTCGCCTGCACGCGCCGTGCGCCCCGCTCGTTCTCCGGGCGGGGCGTACTGCTGTGATCCGACCTTCAGGACGCGGTGCCGCGCTCCAGCCGGCCGAGGCGCGCCCGGATGTCCTCGAGGATCGTCCGGACGGGCGCGGACAGTCCCGACGCCGCCTGCTGGCTGCGCGTGAACGCCACACCCGCGACGGCGGAGGAGACCGCGAGCCTGAGCTTGTCGGGATCGGCGCCGGTGGACACGAGGGCGCGGACGACGGCGTCGTCCTCCGGGCCGGCGGCCAGGCCGAGCAGCAGGTGCTCGCAGCCGATGTAGTTGTGCTCCAGGCGGAGCGCCTCGGTGGTCGCGCGCTCGAGCGCGGCGGCCAGGTCGGTGCCTTCGCCCAGCCCGCGGGCCTCGGCGAGGACGTCCGGCGGCTCGACGTCGAGCGCCGCGAGCACTGTCAGCGCGAGGTTCCCGCCCTCCTCGACCACGGCCGCGAGGAGATCGACCGTGCTCGGCCGGTCCGCCTCCAGCGCGGCCCGCACCGCGGTCCGTGCCCGCGCGGTGAACCTGTTCCAGCCCGGCGTTCCGGTCATGTCCGCTCCTCCGGCAGGGGGAGCGCCACCGGCCGCCGCGACCGCCTCCGCCAGGGCCTGCTGGCACACCGACGACACCGGGATCCCGGCCTCTTTCACGGCGGCGGCCAGGTCGTCGGGCAGGTAGACGTTGATCTTCGGCACGAGCTGCTCCCTGTAGGGTTATAACCCCACTTATAACCCCTCCTCGGGGCGACGGCAATGCTCACCACGGTCCGTTGTGTTCCGGCGACGTCCGGTAACGAGCTCGTGCTGTCGAGCGAGTCTGCAGGCGTCGAGGATGACGGAGGGGCCGTGGTTCAGGTCAGCGATATCCAGGCACAGACCGTCAGTGCCGCTGCCGCGGCCCACCTGCGTATGACGGACCCGCTCGTCATCCCCGATGCGGTGCTGACGCAGGAGTACGCCGATGCTGTCAACGACCTGCTCGCGGCGCGGATCCGGCCGTTCCTGGACGGCCTACGCGCACAGTTGGACCTGGCAGTGCGGGAGGAGACGATCGGCGGGACCCGGGTCGTGGTGATCGAGCCGCGAAAGATCCGGCGAAACCGGAAGGGTGTCGCCGGCGTCTTCGCCCACGGCGGCGGGTTCGCACTGCTGAGCGGGCACGACTACAACGCGTACCGGGTGGCGCACGATCTCGGGATCGTCGTCTACTCCGTCGACTACAGCCTCAGTCCGAAGGCCCGGTTCCCGGTGGCGTTGGAGGAGACGCAGCGGGCCTACCAGGCGGTGACGCGGCGGCACCGAACCGTGGTGGTGGCAGGGTCCTCGGCAGGTGCGAACCTCCTGATCAGCACGGTGAGTGCCGCTGCCCGAGGGCGTCGACCCGCGGCCGCAGGATTCTTCGCGCCTGCCGCCGACCTCCGCGTGATCGGGGACAGCTACGTCGCCAACGACGGCCGCGACCCCCTGCTGACCCGGGACACCGGCGAGAAGCTGTTCGCCGCATACCGCGGTACCGCGTCCGCAGTCGATCCCCGGATCTCGCCCCTCCTTGCCGACTTCAACGGCGGCTTCGTCCCGACGATGATCACCACGGGAACCAGGGACCTCCTCCAGAGCGATGCGGTGCGCTTCACCCGCGTCCTGCGCGACGCCGGCGTGCCTGTCCGGTTGCGGGTCTGGGAAGGCATGTGGCACGCGTTCGAGAGCGTGGCGGGCCTCCCCGAGGGCGAGGAAGCCATGGCCGAGGTCTTCGGCTTCCTCGGCCGACACCTCTGAGGGCGAGCCGTCCGGGACCTCAGGCGGCGCGGCGGGGGCCGGCGAGCCAGGGGGTCGTCGGGCCGGCGAGGGCGGTGCTCATGGGGAGGTGGGGGTGGCCGACGTAGGTCTCGACCGGGCCGTCGGTGGTCCAGCCGAGGCGGTGGAAGAAGCGCTCGTTGGGCAGCTGGACGTGGGCGCGCATCCGCAGGCCGTCGTGCGCACTCGCGGTCTCGACGGCGAAGCGGACCAGTGGGCCGCCGATCGCGGCGGAGCGGAACTCGGGCAGGACGGCGAGGCGGTCGCCGAGCCACTCACCGGGACGGCCGGTCGGGTAGAGGCGGACCGTGCCGGCGGGTCGCCCGAGGTGGGTGGCGAGGACGTGGACCACGTCGTTGCGGGCGTCCTGCACATCGAGGTCCGAGTCCTCGAACACGCCCTGCTCCTCCACGAACACCGCGCGCCGGATCGCGTGGTGCGCGGCGCGTGCGGCCGGGTCGGTGGCCGGGCGGCAGGCGACCGGGTCGACGCCGACCAGCACGTTGACCGCCCGTACGGGCCGGATCCGGGCCGGACGCACCGTGCTGCGTGCGACCACCTCGGCCACGGTCGCCCGCTCCGGCAGCACGGCGGTCATGCGCCCGGGCGCTTCCCGATCTGCAGCAGTGGGGCGCCGCCCCCGGAGGCCGACCCGCACGGCGTCGCCCCGCCCGACTGCTGGACCAGGTTGAGCGACGAGCAGGCCTGGCACCGCGCGCACCCGGCGACGGCGGTGTCCGCGCCCAGCCCACGCTCGGCGAGGAAGCCGGCCACCTTGCGGTAGATCGGCTCGGTGTACTCCCGGGCCGGCGCCGGCACCGCCTCCATCAGCGACCCCGCCACCGGCCGCAGCGGCACGACGAAGGGGTACACGCCGATGTCGACCGCCCGCCGGCACATCTCCACGGTCAGGTCCGGGTCCTCGCCCATGCCGAGGATCACATAGGTCGACACCCGGCCCTCGCCGAACAGCTGCACCGCCCGCTCCCACGTGCGGAAGTAGGTGTCGACGCCGGTGCGGAACTTGCCCGGCGCCACGCGCGCCAGCACCGCAGGGTCGAAGGACTCGATGTGGATGCCGACGGAGTCGACGCCCATGTCGTGCACCTGGTGCAGCACGTCGAGCGAGCGCGGCGGCTCGAACTGCACCTCCACGGGCAGTCCCGCGGCCTGCTTGACCGCCTGCCCGCACTTCGCCACGTACAGCGCACCGCGGTCCGGGGCGACCGACGACCCGGTGGTCAGCGTGGCGTCGACGGCGCCGTCGAGGTCGCGGGCCGCGACGGCGACCTCCGCCAGCATCTCGGGCGTCTTCTTCGCGATGGTGGCGCCGGCGGCCAGCGAGACGCCGATGCCGCAGAACCCGCACTGGTCGGAGTTGCCCCAGTAGTTGCAGGCCTGGACCACGGTCGAGGCGAGCGAGTCCAGGTGGAGCAGCGCGATCTGGTGGTACGGGACGCCGTCGGCGGTCTCGAGGTCGTAGAAGCGCGGGCGCCGCGTCCCGGAGACCGAGGCGACCTTCACGCCGTCGCGGTAGATGCCCTGGCCCTCGTCCTCGGCGCGCAGCGCGTACGGGGAGGTGGTGTTCGGCGGGACCGTGACCGGCACGCCCTCGATCCACAGCATCCCGGAGTCGGACGGGCCGGCCCCGCCCGTGCGGGAGGTCTCCAGCGTGGTCTCGATCCGCAGCCCCACGCTCTGCAGGTCCATGATCAGCGCCGCCGTGTCGCTCGTCGGCGCCTCGACGACCTCGCCCGGCCTGCGCTCGTCGGTCACGGTCATGCGAGAGCTCCTCCACTATCGGACACGGTCGTCTCTCATCAGAGAATTCACTATGGTGGACGCGTGCGCAACATCGTCAACGCGACTGGGTCCGGGGTCACGAGGGTCGCCCTGCTGACCCACTCGACGTCGCCCCGCGGCGGGCACGTCCACACGCTCGGCCTGGGCGAGGCCCTGCACCGCGCCGGGCACCCGGTGCACGTGTTCGCGCTGGGCGACCCCGCGAAGGGGCTCTACCGGCCCGTCGACCTTCCGCACACGATCGTCCCGGGCCCGCGCCGCGAGGGGACCACGCTCACCGAGCGGACCCTCGACGGCATCGAGCGGCTCGCGGCCGCACTGGCCGCGCGGATCGGGGAGTTCGACGTTCTGCACGCGCAGGACTGCATCGCCGCACGGGCCGCGCTGGCCGCCCGGGACCGCACGGGCGCCGACGTGACGGTGCTGCGCACCGCCCACCACGTCGACGACTTCACCACCCCGGTCCTCGTCGAGTGCCAGCGGCGTGCGATCACCGAGCCGGACCGGGTGCTGGTGGTGTCGGAGCAGTGGCGGGGGATCCTCGCCCGCGACTTCGGCGTCGACGCGACGATCGTGCCCAACGGCGTCGACCGGCGCCGGTTCGCGGACCCGGTGCCCGTGCGGCGGGCGGACGGCCGGTTCCTGCTGCTCGCGGTGGGCGGGATCGAGCCGCGCAAGGGCACGGTGCACGCCTTCCGCGCCCTCGCCCGGCTGCGGGGCGAGGGCCTCGACCCGGTGCTCGCGGTCGTCGGCGGGCACTCCTTCCAGGACTTCGCGCCCTACCGCGAGGCCGCGCTCGCCGAGCTGCCGGAACTGGGGCTGGAGCTCGGCCGGGACGTCCTCGAGCTCGGCACGCTGACGGACGCCGAGCTGGCGGGCTGGTATGCCGCGGCCGCGGCCGGCGGGGCGCTCTGCTACCCCTCGACGGCCGAGGGCTTCGGGCTGGTCGCGATCGAGGCGATGGCGCTGGGGGTGCCCGTCGTCGCGAGCGACCTGCCCGTCTTCCGCGAGCACCTCACCGACGGGGTCGACGCGCTGCTGCCCGGCGTCGGCGACGAGGGGGCGCTCGCCGCCGCCCTCCGCCGGGTGATCACCGAACCGGAGCTGCGGGCGTCACTCGTGCGCGGGGGCGCGGCCACCGCGGCCCGGTTCACCTGGGAGCACTCCGCCGAGGTGCACGCCGGGATCTACGCGGAACTCACGAACGGCACTCTCGCTCACACCTACTGAGCGGACGCGCCGCTCACTCACACGTGAGGTGCGCGGCCGGGCTCTGCACGAGCGGCACTCTCGCTCACACCTACTGAGCGAACGCGCCGCTCGCTACTCCGCCAGCAGCCGCGCGACCCGCGACTCCGCGACCGCGCGACGCGGGTCGCCGGCGGGCAGCATGTCGGCGAGCAGCTCGTGGGCCTCGAGGTCGTCCCGCCCCAGCCGGTGGGTGGCGTAGCGGTGGACGAGGTCGACGTCGTCCGACTCCAGGACGGCGCGGCGGAGCCCGACCTCCATCTCGTCCCGCGCGCCGCGGATCTCCGGGGCGTCCGACCGGGGGAGGAGCGGGCCCGCGCACGCCCGCAGCGCGTCGGCGATCCGGCCCTCGCGCAGCGCGCGACGGACGGTGCCGAAGTCCGTGTCGACCACGGCGTCGAGCCGGTACGGGCGGGTCTTCAGCACGTCCGTGCCGATCAGCGCGCGCAGCCGGTGGATCTCGCCGCGGACGGTGGTCTGGTTGCCGTCGTCGCCGTAGAGGAGGAAGGCGAGCCGCTCGGCGGTGAGCCCCTCCGGGTGCAGCGCGAGCGCGGTGAGGATCTCGGCGGGGCGCAGGGTGAGCGAGTGGCTCTCGCCGTCGAGCACCACGGTGGGGCTGCCGTCCCCCAGGAACCGCAGGGACAGCGCGTGCCGGGGCGTGTCCACCGCCGTGGTGCGACCGCTGCGCTTCGCGGCGCGCAGCAGGAAACCCTCGGCCAGCGGCTCGACGTGCATCTCCCGCCCGTCGGCCAGCCGGAGCCGGTCGGCGCCCGCGACGATCTGCTCGAGGTCGACCCGCTCGGGCCACGCCCCGAACGGTTCGCCGGCGATGATCCGCCCGGTCGGCGTGACGAGCGCGCCCGGCGTGCCCCGCAGGCTCTGCAGGTGCGGCTGGTTGCGGGCGCGCAGCCGCTCGTCGGCGATCGCGAGCTGCATCCGCATCTGGTTCTCGGCGAGCTGCGCGGTGGCCGTGACCAGCGCGAGCATCGCGGGGTGGATCGTGCGCCGGGGGCCGGTGATGTCGATGGCGCCGACGATCCGGCCGGTGTCCGGGTCCGTGACGGGCGCCGCCACGCACGTCCAGGCGTGCACGGCCCGCACGAGGTGCTCGGTGGAGTGGATCTGCACGGGCCGCCGGACGGCGAGGGTCGTGCCCATCGCGTTGGTCCCGATGGCCTCCTCGGACCAGCAGGAGCCCTCGACCAGGCCCACCCGGTCCGCGGGACGCAGGACGGCGTTGGCGCCCTCGCGCCACAGCACGATGCCCTGCTCGTCCGTGACCACGACGACGTGCATCGCCTCCTCGGCGATGCTCACCAGGTTGCTGCGCAGCAGCGGCATGACGTTGTGCAACGGGTGGGCGGCCAGCCGCGCGGCGCTCTCGGACCGGTCGAACCGGAACGGGGGCAGCGCCGTGGCGGGGTCGATCGCGGCGGCGAGGCTGCGTTCCCAGGACTCGGAGACGAGCCGGCGGACCGTGGCGTCCCCCGTGTCGTCGAGGACCGCCTCGAACAGCTCGTCGATCGCGCGGGCGGCGGCCGACGCGGAGGCGGGCAGGCCGGTCTCCGGCTCGCGCTCGACCACCTTGTCGACTGGCATCGGCTCCCAGACTGTCCGCGTGCTTCCGGCACCCATCATCGTTCACCTCCACCCGGATCAGCAAGGCGAGGTTGCGCCTGTCCGAGCGGGCAGCGCGAGCGTGCAACGAACGGGCAACGTGATTCACCTTACCGTCGCCCCGACAACGACCCGTCGACGTTCGAAAGGCTCAGCGATGACCGCAGAACTCGCCGATATCAGGGTCCTCGACGCGCGCCCGGCGCAGCCCACGCGCATCCCCACGGTCGCCGGGGCCTCGGACACGGGCCGCGGGGACTCCCCGTTCGCCACCGTCCGCACCGGCCGGATCCTGGTCGTCGACGGCGAGGGCATCGTCCGCCTCGGCCTGCGCCAGCTGTTCGCCGCCGAGCCCGACCTGCGGATCGTCGGCGAGGCCGCCACCCCGCGCGACGCGCTGGTCGCGGCGGACCGGCTGCGCCCCGACGTCGTGCTCCTCGACGTGGACCTCGGCCGCGGCGACTCGGCCGGCATCGACGTGGCCCGCGCACTGCTCCAGCGCCACCGCGGCACCCGGATCCTCGTGCTGACGGCCTGCCGCGACCGGGAGACGATGCTCCGCACCGTCCGCCTCGGCGTGCACGGCTACCTGCGCAAGGGCGCCGACACCGCCGACATCGTGGCGGCGGTCCGCACCCTGCTGCGCGGCGACGCCGTGTTCGACTCGCGGATCACCACGATGATGATGGACGCGCTGCGCGACCCCCGGGAGCCGGCCGCCCCGACCGCCCCGCGCGGCCCGCTCCTCACCGAGCGCGAGAACCAGGTGCTCAAGCTGCTGGCGACCGGCATGTCGAACCGGGAGATCGCCACCGAGCTGGTGATCAGCGAGGCGACCGTGAAGTTCCACGTCCGGAACCTGCGCGACAAGCTCGACGTCCGGCGCCGGACCGAGATCGTCTACACCGCGACCCGGCAGGGGATCGTCTAGAGCCCGCGCGGCCGGCGTGCCGACGGGCCGCTGGCCGCGTGACGCACCGCTGTGCGCGGTAAGTGGTGCTGGAGCACCACTTACCGCGCACAGGCTCGTCAGCGCGGATCAGGTGAGGGCGTCGACGGCCGCCTGCGCCACCTGGGTGTCCTGCTCGACCGAACCGGCGCTCACCCCGACGGCGCCGACGACCTCGCCGTCGCGCTCCACCGGGATGCCGCCGCCGAAGATGACGAGCCCGCCCGCCAGCTGCTCGAGGCCGTAGAGTTCGGCGCCGGGCTGGACCAGCTCGGTCAACGCGCCGGTGGGCGCGTTCATCAGGATCGACGTGACGGCCTTGCGCTGCGAGATGTCGATGCTCGCCCGGATCGCGCCGTCCTGGCGGGCGAACGCCAGCAGGTGTCCGCCGGCGTCGACGACGGCGATGTTCATCGGCTGGCCGATCTCGTCCGCCTTCTTCAGGCCGGCCGTCAGCGCCTTCTGCGCCTCGGTAAGGGTCAACCCGCTCATCCTCGAGTCCCTCCGGAAGTCCGTGCGGGCCCCGCCCGGTACGGCGGTGCCCCCTCCACCCAACCGGACGGGCGCGGCCGCCGACAGCTCCGCCTTGGGTCAGGTTCCTCCTCGCCCCGTGGTGAGGTGGCACCCCCGCAGAGGGTGAGACTTCGCGGGCCGTTGTCGCCCAACCTCTTCCGTCACACGCGCAGCACTGTGGAGCGTATCGCCGGGCCGCGCAGGGCGGCCGGGACAGGGAGGTCCGGCATGACGGCAGGATCGATCGTGTTGTGGGAGGGACTGGGCACCGCGGTGCTCATCCTCCTGGGTGTCGGCGTCGTGGCGAACGTGGTGCTGCGCCCGACGCTCGGGACCGGCGGCGGCTGGCTGATGATCACCTTCGGCTGGGGTTTCGCCGTGTTCGTGGGGGCGAGCATCGCCGAGCCCTCCGGGGCGCACCTGAACCCCGCGGTGACCATCGGCCTCGCGGTGGCGGGTGCGACGCAGTGGTCGATGGTGCCCTTCTACCTGATCGGGCAACTCGTGGGCGCCTTCGTGGGCGCCTCCGTCGGCTGGCTCGCCTACAAGGCGAACTTCGACAAGAACGTCGAGGAGGACCCCGAGGGCAACCGCGACACCCGGGGCATCTTCTGCACCGGCCCCGTCGTGGCGCGGTCCGGCTGGAACGTGGTCACCGAGGTCGTCGCGACCTTCGTGCTGGTGTTCTGGATCCTCAGCAACCCGGCCGCCCAGGCACCCGACGGGGCGGGCGTGCCGCAGTTCGGCAACGGAGCGCTGGGCTACGCGGCGGTCGCGTTCGTCGTCATCGGCATCGGCTGTTCGCTCGGCGGGCCCACGGGCTATGCGATCAACCCGGCCCGCGACCTGGGCCCCCGGCTGGCCTACGCCCTACTTCCGATCAGGGGCAAGGGCAGCGCGGAGTGGGGGTACGCCTGGGTGCCGATCGTCGGCCCGATCATCGGCGCCGTGCTCGCGGGCCTGCTCAGCGCGGGTGTGTCGTGACCTCACCGGCAGGAGAGGCGCCGTTCGGGTTGCCCCTGCCCGGAGGGGTTCCCGCTACCTGCGCAGCTGCGCAACGGTTGGTGGGTGGCACGGGCGCCGCGGTCGACCGACCGAGCCCCGGCGCCCGCGTCCCGGCGAACGACGAGAGGTGATGCGCGTGTCCGCTCCAGCTTCCGGGTCCGGTCCCGACCTCGGGGCCGCCGACTACCCGCTCTCGGTCAACCGTCAGGACCTCCTGCGCACACCGACGGGCAAGCCGATCACGGCGCTGACGATGAACGCCGTCGTCGCCGGGGAGATCTCCGCCGAGGACCTGCGGATCGCCCCCGACACGCTCCAGCTGCAGGCCACCCTGGCCGAGTCGGTGCACCGCCGGCAGCTCGCCGCGAACTTCCGGCGCGCGGCCGAGCTCACCGCGGTGCCCGACGCCGAGGTCCTGGCGATGTACAACGCGCTCCGCCCGCGCGCCTCGAGCAAGGTGCAGCTGCTGGAGATCGCCGAGAACCTGGAGGGCAAGTACCAGGCCACCGTGTGCGGTGCCCTGGTCCGTGAGGCGGCCGAGGTCTACGAGCGCCGCGACCTGCTGGCCCGCGACGAGGAGGACTGATGACCACGACCGAGCGGCGCAGCAAGCGCACCGAGGTACTCGAGGACCGCCCCGTCAACCTCGACGGGTTCGTGGAGGAGTGGCCCGAGAAGGGCCTCGTCGCCATGGAGTCGGACTTCGACCCGCAGCCGAGCGTGCGGGTCGAGGGCGGGAAGATCGTCGAGCTCGACGGGCGCGCCCGCGCCGACTTCGACTTCATGGACACCTTCATCGCCGACCACGCGATCGACGTGGAGACGGCGGAGGAGGTCAACGCGATCCCGTCCGTCGAGATCGCCCGGGCGCTCGTCGACCCGCGGGCCTCGCGGGACGAGCTGACCCGGATCGGGCGTGGGCTCACCCCGGCGAAGATCCTCGACGTCGTCAAGCTGATGAACGTCGTCGAGATCATGATGGCGATGCAGAAGATGCGGGCCCGCCGCACGCCCGCGAACCAGGCGCACTCCACCAGCGCCAAGGACAACCCGATCCAGGTCGCCGCGGACGCGGCCGAGGGCGCGCTGCGCGGCTTCGCGGAACTGGAGACGACCCTCGGCGTGGTCCGCTACGCCCCGCTGGTCGCGATCGCGCTGCAGGTCGGCGGCCAGGTCGGGCGGGGCGGCGTGCTCACCCAGTGCGCCCTGGAGGAGGCCACCGAGCTCGAGCTCGGCATGCGCGGCATCACCGCCTACGCCGAGACGATCTCCGTGTACGGCACCGAGTCCGTGTTCGTCGACGGCGACGACACCCCGTGGTCCAAGGCCTTCCTGGCCAGCGCGTACGCGTCGCGCGGGATCAAGATGCGGTTCACCTCGGGCACGGGATCGGAGGTGCAGATGGGCAACGCCGAGGGGCGGTCCATGCTGTACCTGGAGATCCGCTGCATCCTCATGGCCAAGGGCGCCGGGGTGCAGGGCCTGCAGAACGGCTCCATCTCCTGCATCGGCGTGCCGGGCGCGATGCCCGGCGGGATCCGGGCGGTGGCCGCCGAGAACCTGATCGCCAGCTGGATGGACCTGGAGTGCGCCTCCGGCAACGACCAGTCCTTCTCGCACTCGTCGATGCGCCGGGTCAGCCGCGCGCTGCCGCAGCTGCTGCCGGGCACGGACTTCGTCTGCTCCGGCTTCTCCGGGGTGCCCAACGCGGACAACATGTTCGCCGGCTCGAACTTCGACGTCGAGGACTACGACGACTGGAACACCATCCAGCGCGACCTCCAGGTCGACGGCGGGCTCCGGCACGTCCGCGAGCCGGAGATCCTGCAGGCCCGCGAGAAGGCGGCCCGCGCGCTGCAGGCCGTGTTCGCCGAGCTCGACCTGCCCGCGATCACCGACGCCGAGGTCGAGGCCGCCGTCTACGCCCACGGCTCCGGCGACTACCCGGAGCGCGACGTCCTCGAGGACCTCAAGGGCGCCCAGTCCGTCATGGACCGGGGCGTCACGGGCTTGGACCTGGTGAAGGCGTTGGAGCGCACCGGTTTCCACGACGTCGCCGAGAACCTGCTGACCGTCCTGCGCCAGCGTGTCTCCGGCGACCTGCTGCAGACCGCGGCCATCCTCGACGACGACTTCGTCCCCCAGTCCGCGATCAACGACGCCAACGACTACGGCGGCCCGGGCTCCGGGTACCGCCTCCAGGGCGAGCGGTGGGAGCAGCTCAAGAAGCTGCGCCACGTGACGAGCGCCGAGAACCCCGAGACGGAGGTGTCGTGATGACCGCCCCCACCGCCGAGCGCACCCTGACGCTCAACGAGGTCGGCCCGGCCAAGCGGGCGTCGCGGCCGGACGAGGTGGTCGTCGCCGTGTCCCCGGCCTTCGCCGACCCGTTCACCAAGACCATCGTCGACGTGCCGCACGCCGAGGTGATCCGGCAGATCCTGGCCGGCATCGAGGAACAGGGCGTGCACGCCCGGATGATCAAGGTGTGGAACACCGCGGACCTCGCGGCGGTCGCGCACACCGGTGCCCGGCTGTCCGGCTCCGGCATCTCGATCGGCCTGCTGTCGCGGGGCACCGCGATGATCCACCAGCGGGACCTGCCGCGGCTCAGCAACCTGGAGCTGTTCCCGCAGTCGCCGCTGCTCGACGCCGAGGTGTTCCGCCGGATCGGGTCCAACGCCGCCCAGTACGCGAAGGGCGAGTCGCCGGCCCCGGTGCCCACCCGCAACGACCAGATGGCCCGGCCGCGCTGGCAGGCCAAGGCCGCGCTGCTGCACCTCAAGGAGTTCGAGTGCATCGTGGCGGGGCGGAAGCCGGTGGAGGTCGAGCCGGTGATCTCCCGCGCATGACGCGACGGCTGGTCGTCGGCGTCGACATCGGCAACTCGACGACCGAGGCGAGCGTGGCCGCCGTGTCCGGGGACTCCGTCGAGTACCTGGGCACGGCGCTCACCCACACGACCGGGGTCAAGGGAACGCCGGAGAACACGGACGGGGCGGTGTCCGCGGTCCGGCGCGCGCTGGACCGGGCCGGCCGCTCCGAGTCCGAGGTCGAGACCGTCCTGCTCAACGAGGCCACGCCCGTCATCTCCGGGCTGGCCATGGAGACGATCTCCGAGACGATCATCACCGAGTCGACGATGATCGGGCACAACCCCGCCACGCCGGGCGGGGAGGGGCTCGGGGTCGGCACCACGGTGGCGATCGACGCGCTGGCCGGCGCCTCCGGCCCGACGATCGCGGTCGTCGGGGCGGGCTGGGACTTCGACGACGTGGCGACCGAGCTCAACGCCGCCACCGAGCGCGGCCTCGAGGTCGTGGCCGCGGTCCTCGCGCACGACGACGCCGTGCTCGTCGTCAACCGGCTGCGGGCGCCGATCCCGGTCGTCGACGAGGTCGGCGCGGTGGAGAAGGTGCCGCTCGGGATGCGGGCGGCGGTGGAGGTGGCGCCGCCCGGCCGCACGATCCGGACGCTCTCGGACTCCTACGGCCTGGCGTCGGTGTTCGAGCTGGACCCCGACCAGACCAAGCAGGTCTCGCCGGTGGCGCGGGCGCTGACCGGGAACCGGTCCGCCGTCGTCGTCCGGACCCCAGCGGTGACGTGACCGACCGGCGGATCCCGGTCGGCACGCTCACCCTCACCGGGGCGGGCAAGACCCTGCAGGTCGACGTCGACGCGGGCGCCGAGGCGATCATGGAGGTGCTCGGCCGGGTCCAGCCGCTCGACGACGCGACCGGCGAGGCCGGCACGCACGTCGGCGGGATGCTCGCACAGGTCCGGGACACGATGACGGACGTGACCGGGCAGCCGGCCGCGGAGATCCGGATCCGGGACGTGCTCGCCGTCGACACCTTCGTGCCCAAGGAGGTGCGCGGCGGCCTGGCCGGCGAGGTCGCGCCGGAGAACGCCGTCGCGCTGGCGGCGATGGTGCGCACCAGCCGGAGCCGGATGCAGGTGGTGGCGGACGAGGTCGCGGCCGCGCTGGGCTGCCGGGCCGAGATCGGTGGCGTCGAGGGCGAGATGGCGGTCCGCGGCGCGCTGACCACGCCCGGCACGGCGGTGCCGATCGCGGTGCTGGACCTGGGCGGCGGGTCGACGGATGCCGCGCTGCTCGACCGCGACGGCGTCTCCTCGGCCGTGCACGTCGCCGGGGCGGGCGAGCTGGTCACCAAGCTGATCGGCTCGGAGCTGGCGCTCGACGACCGGGAGCAGGCCGAGGCCGTCAAGCGGTACCCGCTGGCGAAGGTGGAGAGCTTCTTCCACGTGCGGCACGAGGACGGGACGGTGCAGTTCTTTCCCGAGCCGCTGCCGTCGCACGTGTTCGCGCGGGTGGTCACGATGACGCCCGAGGGCCCCGCGCCCGTCGCGACCCGGCACTCGGTCGACCACGTGCGGCGGGTGCGCCGGGAGGCCAAGCGGAAGGTGTTCGCGGTCAACGCCGTGCGGGCGCTCAAGCAGGTCGCGCCGAGCGGCAGCCTGCGGATGCTGGACTTCGTGGTGCTGCTCGGCGGCTCGGCGCTGGACTTCGAGATCCCCGACCTCATCGCCGACGCCCTCGCCGGCTTCGGGGTGGTCTGCGGGATCGGCAACGTCCACGGCAGCGAGGGGCCCCGCAACGCGGTGGCGTCCGGGCTCGTCGACGCGCACGTGGCGGGCTCGTGACCGAGAAGCCGGCGATCGTCCTGCGGCACACCGGGTCCCCGGACCCGGTGGTGCTGCGGGAGGTGTGCGCGGGGGCGGAGGAGGAGGGCGTGCCGACGCGGGTGGAGCAGGTCCGCGACGCGGACGTCCTGGCGCTCGCCCACGCCGCCGCGCTCGAGTCCCCGCTGGAGACCGGGATCGGGATCGACGGGGCGGGCGGGGTCGCGGTGCACCACGCGTCCCTGCCGCAGGACGACCCGGTGCACCAGGTCGAGGCGGGCTGCCCGCGCCCCGACCTGCGCGTCGCCGGTCGCACCGCCGCCCGGATCGTGAAGGTCCTGCCCCTGTCGTAGCCGCCCCCGGTGAGCCAACGGCGCTCTCGCTCATACCTGGTGAGCGAGAGCGCCGCTCGTGCGTCCGGAGCGGGGTTGAGCGAGCGGGGCTGTCGTTCATATCTGGTGAGCGGGAGCGCCGCTCGCTCACTCCGCATCGGGCTGGGCGAAGAGCTCGGGGTCGGCGGGGAGGGCGGCGACGGCCCGGCACAGCTCGTCCTGGTGCCGGGTGGCGTGGGCGAGCAGGGCGTCGGCGTCCCGGGCGAGGAAGGCCGCGAGCATGTCCGCGTGGTCGCCGTGCAGACCCGCGCGGCCCTCGTCGGGCAGCAGGGACATGGGCCGGTAGGGCTCGGTGACGTTCCACGCCGACTCCAGCATCCGCTGCAGCCGGTGCATCCGGGCCGGGGCGACCAGCGCGAGGTGGAAGCGCCGCGACGCCCGGTGGTAACCGGGCATGTCCCGCTCGGCCAGAGCGCGTCCGACCTGGTCGTGCGCCGTCCGCGCCTCCTCGTGGTCGGCCTCGGTGGCCAGCGGTAGCGCCGCGGCCAGCGCGGCCTGCTCCAGCACCCCGCGCACCACGTACAGCTCGCTCAGCTCGGCCACGGTGATCCGCGCGACCGTGTAGCCGCCGCGCGGCCGGTGGTCGACGAGCCCCTCGCCGATCAGCGTCTTCAGGGCCTCGCGCACCGGGATCGGGCTCACCCCGAACACCTGCGCGATCTCGTCGAGCGGGATCGGCACGCCCGGCGCGGCGTCGCCGGAGAGGATCACGGCCCGCATGGCGTCGAGCACCTCGGCGGACTCGCCGCGGGCGCGAGCCAGCTCGCGGGCGAAGGCCGAGGGCGGGCGCGTCGGGCGGTAGGGGCGTGGGGGTGTCGCCACGCTCCCTCCCCTCTCGCGGTGCGCCGTGGGTGTCCACCATAGGTGAACGCCGTCTAGGATGGTCAACGTGAGCCGGCCGAGCCCCGCGACCTGGGAGCCCATCGTCGACGCGATCGGCCCCAAGGTGCGCGCCGCCCGCACCCGGCTCGGGCTGTCGTTGCAGCAGCTCGCGGCCCGCGCGGACGTCTCGGCCGCGGCGGTCCACAAGGTCGAGCGCGGCGACATGGTCCCGACGATCACCACGCTGCTCAAGCTCGCCGGAGCGCTGGGCCAGTCCGTGTCGGCCTTCGTCGACGACAGCGGGCTCGAGCCGCCCGCCGCTGTCCACGTGCGGTCGTCGGAGCGGCTGCCCGCGCCGCGCGACTGGGCGTCGGGCGCGCTCGGCGTCGCGGTGGAGGGGCTCGCCGCGCCTTCGGACGCGCTGCGGGCCACGGCGGTGGAGGTCGTGGTCGAACCGGGCGGCGAGAGCGGCGACACCAGGCCGCGCCGCCCGGGCGAGGAACTGGTGATGGTCCGGGAGGGCACCCTGTGGGTCGAGGTCGCGGGGGAGACGTACGAGGTGGAGGCCGGGGACGTGCTGCACTACCCCACGGACCGGGGGCACGCCTGGCGCAACGTCGGCGACGTCCCGGTCCGCGCGGTCTGGGTGATCCTGCGATGAGCGCGACCGAGACCCTCGCCGAGATCGCCGCCGCCTGCCTCGCCAACCCGGGGCTCGCCGCGAAGGCCGAGATCGCGCTGGTCGGCGAGGTGCTGGGCGGCACGGACTGGCAGGGCGGCCCGGGCGACGACGGCGCGGTCGTCACCGCGCACGGCGGCCCGGTCGTGGCGTGCGGCGAAGCCCTGTTCCCGCCGTTCGTGGCCGCCGACCCGCACGGCGCGGGGTTCGCCGCGGTGCTGACGAACGTCAACGACGTCGCGGCCATGGGCGGGATGCCGCTCGGGATCGTCGACACGGTGGTGGCGTCCGAGGCAGTGGCGCGCAAGGCGCTGGCCGGGATGCGCGAGGCGGCGGAGCTCTACGACGTCCCGATCGTCGGCGGGCACCTCACGCTGCACGAGGGCGAGCCGGCGATCTCCGCGTTCGCCGTCGGGGCCACGGCCGCGCCGCTCTCGGTGACCCGTGCCGAGCCCGGGCAGTCCCTGGTCGTGGCCGCCGCGCTCGACGGGCGGATGCGCGAGGACTTCCCGTTCTTCCCCGCCTTCGAGTCGCGCGGGCGGCGCAGTGCCGGCGACGTCCGGTTGCTCGGCACGCTCGCCGGCGAGGGCGTCGTGGTGGCGGCCAAGGACATCAGCATGGCCGGGCTCGTCGGGTCGCTGGCGATGCTGCTGGAGCCGGCGCGGCTGGGGGTGACGGTCGACGTCACGGCCGTGCCCGCGCCCGCCGGCGTGCCGCTGGTGCGCTGGTTCAACTGCTTCCCCAGCTTCGGCTTCCTGCTCTGCGTGCCCGCCGGGCGCGAGGAGGAGTGCCTCGCCGCCTTCGCCGAGCGGGACCTCGCCGCCGGCGTGGTCGGGCGGCTCGACGACTCCGGCATCCTCGCCCTCACCCGCGGCGACCAGCGGGTGGAGGTCCTGGACCTGCGCTCCACCGCGATCACCGGCCTCCCCCGCTGACCGCTCTTCCCGACTCGCGCTGCCGCTCTTCCCGACTCGCGCTGCTGAACCTCCCGACTCGCGCTGCCAAATCTCCCGACTCGCGGGGGTGGCAGCTGCTGTTCCGCGAGTCGGGGTGTGGGCTTCGGCGAGTCGGGAGGTGGGTGTCGGGGAGCTGTGCTCAGGGGGCGACGCGGAGGTGGCGCGGCGGGGTCGCGGGGGCCAGGGTCGGGCAGATCCCGTCCCCGATCCCCGCCCCGACCGCCTTGCCCAGCGCCGCCACCGGCGCGGCCGTGCGGGTGCCGCGCAGCGCGGCGTCGGCCGCCAGCGAGAAGATCCGCAGCGCACGCTCCGGGTCCCGCCAGCGGTGCTTCTCCGCGAACTCGACCCATCGCGCCGGCGGGATCGTGGTCTCCTCCGGGTACTCCAGCTCCCCCCAGGTCACGGCCGTCTCGAAAAGGTCGACGACCGCGTCCGGGTCGGTCTCGACGTCGAGCAGCCGGTCGTGGTGGGCCCGCCGGGGATGGTCCGCGCGGCACTCCGCGGGGCAGGCCAGCCGGGCCGGGACGGCACTCTGTTCACGTGGGGGCTGCTCGGGCACGGCGGGCCTCCGATCCGGCGGTCGCTGGGGACACCCCAGTTCTAGAACCCGACCGGCACCGGGCGATTTCCGACCTGTTTCATCCGGATGAAGGAGCTCCGCGGCCGCGTGACCTGCGCCGCCCGCGGCAACGGATCAGCCGAAGAAGACCTCCGCCTCCGCGTAGAGCGCGGGGTCGACCGTCTTGAGCCGCTTGGTCGCCTCGAGCAGCGGGACCATCACGATGTCGGTGCCGCGCAGGGCCGCCATCGTGCCCCAGTCCCCGGCCTCGACGGCGTCGATCGCGTGCAGGCCGAAGCGGGTGGCGAGCCAGCGGTCCCGCGCCGTGGGCGTGCCGCCGCGCTGGACGTGGCCCAGCACGGTCGTGCGTGCCTCCTTGCCGGTGCGGCGCTCGATCTCCTGGGCCAGCCAGTCCCCGACGCCGCCGAGCCGGGCGTGCCCGAACGCGTCCTTCTGCGCGCTCTGCAGCACCTCGGCGCCGCCGGTCGGCATCGCGCCCTCGGACACGACGATGATCGACGCGTAGCGGTCCCGGAAGCGGCTCTGCACCCACGCCTCGACGCGGTCCATGTCGAAGGGCTGCTCGGGGATGAGGATCCCGTTGGCGCCGCCCGCCATGCCCGCGTGCAGCGCGATCCACCCCGCGTGCCGGCCCATGACCTCGACGATCAGCACGCGGTGGTGCGACTCGGCCGTGGTGTGCAGCCGGTCGATCGCCTCCATGGCGATGGAGACCGCGGTGTCGAAGCCGAACGTGTAGTCCGTCCCGCCCAGGTCGTTGTCGATGGTCTTGGGCACGCCGACGACCCGTACCCCGTCGTCGTGCAGCCTGGTGGCGACGCCGAGGGTGTCCTCGCCGCCGATCGCGATCAGCGCGTCGACGCCCTGCGTCTCGAGCGTCTCGCGGATCCGGGCCACGCCGTCGTCGATCGCAAAGGGGTTGGTCCGGGAGGAGCCGAGGATCGTGCCGCCCCGGGGGAGCAGGCCGCGGACGTCCGGCACGCCGAGCGGCCGGACGTCGCCCTCCAGGACGCCGCGCCAGCCGTCGCGGAACCCGACGAACTCGTGCCCGTACGCCGGCGCGCCCTTGCGGACGATCGCCCGCAGCACCGCGTTCAGCCCGGGGCAGTCGCCCCCGCCGGTCAGGACCCCGACACGCATGGCGGGCCTCCGTTCTCCATCGATGCAGAAACGCGCCGATGTTACCGTCGTCACAGCAGCGCGGCCGGGTGGGCCCGGGCACCCGGGGGACCCGCGGTTCGGGCCTCGGCGCCAGGGGTACCGATGGGCATGAGCACGACGAACGCCGTCTCCTCCGACACCGTCTCCCGTTCCGTCGACGCCGCCCACTCCCGCCCCGAAGGCGCCTCGGACGAGCTGGTGTCGGCGGCCGGCAAGTTCTCCGAGATGCTCGAGCGGATCGAGCGCGCCCGCGGTGCCCTCTACGAGTTCCACCAGCTCATGGGCGGGGCGGACGCGATGCTCGACGACGTCGTGGAGCAGCTGCGCGAGTGCGGGCAGCCGGCGTGGGCCGAGCGCATCGAGACCGAGCTCATCGGCCGCAACGCGATCGAGGGCCGGTGGAGCTTCCAGATCGTCGAGGACTTCGACGACAACTACTACACCCCGCTCAAGGACACCGAGCGCGAGCTGCGCGACGACCTCATGGAGGGGCGCCGGCACGTCTTCGAGGCCGAGATGAAGCAGAGCCGCCGCACCCACGGCCACCCCCACCACACCGCCACCCCGGACTCGGAGGACTGACGCGGAGGCTCTGGCGCCTGGGGCCTTCGTCACGTTCGCAGGCCACCGACCTGCGCCTTTGCCTGTCGTCCATGTGGCGATCACTTCCGGCTCGCCTCGGTTACCTAGCGTCGCGGCGACCCGAACCGGTGAACCACCACACTGGAGGACGACCGTGGCCCAGCCGTGCGCCGGCGACCACCCGCCCCGTTCCCTGCCCCTGCTGCACCGCGGCCGGCAGGGCCTGACCTGCCGCTACCGCTGCGGGGACGCCTGTGCCCGCCCCGAGCCGAACCGTTCGGCCAACATGTACTTCGGCGAGGTCCTGGGCGCCGTCCTGCACCGGCGCGGTGTGCTGCGGGCCGGGGCGGTGCTCGGGCTGGCGACGGGGGCGACCGCGCTGGTCGGATCCACGGCGGCGGCCGCCGCCACGCCGCCGGGACCGCTCCCGGCTGCGCCCGAGCGCTCGCACGCCCCCTACGGGCTGGCCTACGAGACCGTCCCGCCCAACACCGACGACGCCGTCCGCGTCCCGCGCGGGTACGCGCAACAGGTCGTGGTGCGCTGGGGCGATCCGATCCTGCCCGGCGCGCCGGAGTTCGACTTCGACAACCAGACCGCCGAGGCGCAGGCCCGGCAGTTCGGCTACAACAACGACTTCTGCGGCCTGCTCCTGCTGGAGGGCCCGGCGCGGCGCTGGGTCATGTTCTCCAACCACGAGTACACGATCGAACCGCTGATGTTCCGCGAGTACGACCCGGCGGCGCCCACCGAGGAGCAGGTCCGGATCGGGCTCGCGGCGCACGGGCTGTCCGTCGTGGAGATCGTCCGCGACCGGGACGGCCGGATCACGGTGGACGTCGAGGGCGAGCGCAACCGGCGGTTCACCGGCACCTCGGAGTTCGTGCTCGACGGGCCGGCGGCGGGCTCGTCGCTGCTGCGGACCTCGGCGGACCCCACGGGCACGGTCGTGCTGGGCACCGTCAACAACTGCTCCGGCGGCGTGACGCCGTGGGGCACGTTCCTGTCCGGCGAGGAGAACATCGACCAGTACTTCGCCAACGCCGACCCGGCCGACGCCCGGCTGGCCCGGTACGGCTTCGAGGAGGGCGCCTCGGAGCGGGCGTGGGAGGCCGTCGAGCCGCGGTTCGACCTGGCGAAGGAGCCGAACGAGGCGAACCGGTTCGGGTACGTCGTGGAGGTCGACCCGCACGACCCCCGGTCCCGCCCCGTCAAGCACACCGCTCTCGGCCGGTTCAAGCACGAGGGCGCCACCGTGCGGCTGTCCAAGGACAAGCACGCCGTGGTCTACCTGGGCGACGACGAGCGCTTCGACTACGTCTACAAGTTCGTGTCGTCGAGGACGATGATGAACGGGTACAGCCGCCGCGCCCGCGAGCACAACAAGTCGCTGCTGTCCGACGGCACGCTGTACGTCGCGAAGTTCACCGGCGACAGCCCGCAGGTCGACGGCACGGGGACGCTCCCCAAGGACGGCGCGTTCGACGGCTCGGGCGAGTGGATCACTCTCGTCTCCGGCACCACGAGCTTCGTGCCCGGGATGACCGCGGAGGAGGTCTACGTCTTCACCCGCGAGGCCGGGGACAAGGTCGGCGCGACCAAGATGGACCGGCCCGAGGACGTCGAGCCGCACCCGGCCACGGGCAAGGTCTACCTCGCGCTGACCAACAACACCGACCGCGGCAAGGCGGGCAAGGCCGGGCCGGACGAGGCGAACCCGCGGGTCGACAACAAGCACGGGCACGTCATCGAGCTGACCGAGGCGGACGACGACCCCACCGGGACCCGGTTCGGCTGGTCGATCCTGCTGGTGTGCGGGGACCCCGAGGACCCGTCGACGTACTTCGGCGGCTACGACAAGTCCCAGGTCAGCCCGATCACGTCGCCGGACAACCTGGCGTTCGACCCGCACGGCAACCTGTGGATCTCGACGGACTCCACCGCCGCGCTCGGGCAGAACGACGGCCTGTTCGGTGTCTCGCTCACCGGGGACACGCGCGGGCGGACCACGCAGTTCGCGTCCGTCCCGATCGGCGGGGAGACCTGCGGTCCCGTCGTGACCGAGGACTTCGTGCTGATCTCGGTCCAGCACCCCGGGGACGTCGACGACGCCTCCCCGGCCAACCCCGGCTCGACCTGGCCGGACGGACCGGGCACCCAGCCGCGGCCCGCCGTCGTCAACATCTGGCACGAGGGCGAGGACGGCCGCCCGGCCCGCATCGGCATCTGAAGGCGCCCGCACCCTGTGAGTGGCAATAGTCGCTATAGCGACTATTGCCACTCACAGATCAGGTGCAGAGGTCGGGGTCGGGCTCGCCGGAGCCCGCGGAACCCTCGAACGACACGTGCACGTGGTCGAAGTGGTTCTCCGTGGCGTTGCCCCGGTTCTCCATCGTCTCCCAGCCGTCGCCGTAGTTGATCCGCTGTTCCCAGATCACGTACGAGATGCCGAGCGCCTCGCGGTTGGCGAGGGCGCAGGCGGCGATCCGGTCGCCGTGGGCACCGGTCGTCATGAGGTCGAGGGCCTTGCCGGTGGGGTGGTCGGAGACGCGGCCGCGGCCGGCGACGCCGATGAGGTCGGGCTGGTCGTAGAGGCAGGAGAGGAACCGGGCCGCGTCGCGCACCCACGGCTTCACCCCGCCGAGCTCGGACAGGTCGACCGCGCAGTGCGTGCGGGCCTCCCGGGCCAGCCGCTCCTCCTCGGCCTGCCGGGCGGCGTCGTTGAGCCCCGCGGACTTCAGCAGGTTCTGTGCGGCGACGAGCCCGGGCGGATCGGCCTCGCGACGGACCGGCAGGACGCTCGCCGCGAGCGCGGCGCCGTCGGCGGCGAACAGCTCGTCGTCGACGACGTCGGCCGACGCCAGGCCCACCTCGGCCGAGTCCACTGCGGCGGACGGGGCCGTGTCCAGCAGCGACGCCGCCGGCGCGACCACGGCGAGCGCGCCGCCGGTCACCGCGGCAGCGGTGGCGCCGCGACGCAGCGCCTGACGGCGGGTGCGGGGCGGCGGGGCGCCGGCGCGCGCGAGCAGCCGGCGTACGTCGACCGTCCCGCGACCGGGCGCGCCCGCGGCGGGGGAGCGGTGCCGCGACACGTCCTGCCTTCTCGGTGCGAGGCCCGGGCGGACCGCCGGTGCGGGGACACCGGGCGGAGGGTCTCCGGGTCCGTCGGGGGAACCGGGCCGTCGCGTCGTGTCCAGAATGTAGCGGAGAGGTCACGACCCGTCGGGTATCGGTGACTCACCGTGAGTCGTGCGTGCCCGCGCGCGCGGCGAGCGGTCGGCCTGCCCGTCGACTCAGCCGTCGAGCGCGACGATGTCCGCGAGCACGGACGACGGCGTCGGCCGACGGGCCGGCCCAGGACTGTCGTGCACCACCAGCAGCCGCGCGGGACCCGGTCCGGGCAGCAGCGAGATGCCCTCGGGGTGGTCCTCGCCCTGCCCGTGCGGGAGCGCGCCGAGCAGCGGGAGCCGGTCGCGGCGGATCAGCTCGCTGCCGCCCGACGCCGCCGCGTCCCGCCAGCGGTGGAGGCGCACCGGGCCGGACAGGGCCATGCTCGGCCCGGCGAGGACGAGCAGGTCGTCGCCGTGCGGACAGAGGTCGCGCACGCCGAGGCCGCCCAGGTCGAGCAGGTGGGTCCGGTACCGCTCGCCGCCGGGGAAGGCGCCGAGGACGAGGCGGCCGTCGTCGGTCGGGTCCGGCTGCGGGAGCAGCTCGAGGACCACCGCCCAGCCGCGCAGCACCGGCCCCCGCAGCCCGACGTAGACGGAGTCGCCGAGCACGGCCAGGCCCTCGACGTCGAACCCGTTGTCCTTGCCCGGCACCGCGAGGAACGGGCCGAGCCGCGGATCGTCGGCGAGCAGGTCCGCCAGCCCGACGCTGCCGGGTGCGCCGATGAGTGCCGAGCAGGCGCCCGCCGCGGTGCGCAGCCGGAGCTCGGGCGGCCCCTCGGTGTAGGTCTCGACGGCGAGCCGCGCGAGGACGTACCGGTTCTCCTCGCGGCGGACCTTCGACAGCCGCTTCAGCGCCTTGGTGACGTCGTCGTGCGGCCGGACGCGGCGGCGCTTGAGGCTGTGCGAGCCGATCGCCCACAGGAAGCCGCCGGACCGCGCGAGGCCCTCGACGTCCGCCTCCTGCTCCGGCGGACCGGGCAGCCGGACCAGCTCGGCGAGCGGGAACGTCACGGGCTTGTCGGCGACGGCGAGCCCGTGGTCGAACTCGAGCCGCTCGATGGTCGCCGTCTCGTCGCCGGCCAGCCACAGCGTGGACCCCTCGACCCGCACGGCCGAGAGGTTCACGTGGTTGCCCGAGCGGACGGTGTCGCCCGCGAAGCGGAGCTCGACCTGGCGTTCGAGCCGGAGGAGACCTGCGTCCATTCCTCCAGTTCTACCGGTGCGACGGGCTCCGGGTCAGCAGGTCGCCGGCCGCCCGGAGGGTGCCGAGCTCTCGAACGACACGTGCACGTGGTCCTCGTGGTTGGCCGTGGGGCTGCCCCGGTCCTCCATGGCCTGCCAGCCGCTGCCGTAGTTGATCTGCTGCTGCCAGATCACGTAGCTGATGCCGAGGGCCTGCATGTTCTGCAGCGCGCAGTCCGCGATCGCGTCGCCGCTCGCCCGGCCGACCATGAAGTCCGCCGCGAGGCCCGACGGGTGGTCCGAGGCGTTGCCCCGGCTGCCGACGCCGAGCGTCTGCGGCTCGCCGAACTGGCAGCCCAGGAACTCGACGGCGTCGGACACCCAGGGCTTGACCGCACCGAGGCTCGCGGTGCTCATGCCGCACGAGGTACTGCCGGAGCTCGTCTGCAGCGTGCGGCCGGCGAGCGCCTGCTTCGCGCGCTCCTCGGCGGCCGACGCCTCCGCGGCCGCCTCCTCCTTCTGCCGGTCGACCTCGGCGGTGGCGTGTTCGCCCGCGATGCGGGCGGCGTCGGCCAGCGCCGTCATCTCGACGACCGGCGCCTCCCGCTGCGTCGGGATCGCGGGTGCCGGGGCGGGCACGGCCTCGGCGGCGAGCCGTGCCTCGGGCGACGCGCTCGTGGGGAGCGCGGCGTCGACGGATCCCGCCAGCGGGGCGGCGGCCGCGAGGACGGCGACGACGCCGCCCGCGGCGAGTGCGAGCGCGGACCCGTGACGGACGGGACCGGGGACCGACCGGACCGCGTCCCCCACCCCTGCGCGACGACGCCGTGGGGAGCTCGGCGCCGGCTGCTGGTGGGGGATCGCGGTGCGGCCTCGTGGGGAGCGATGCCGGGCCACAACGACCTCTCGTGTTCAGCTGTCGGACGGCGACCGGGCCGCGGGCGGTCCGAAGGGGATCGGCCCTGCTGGGGAGGCGGGCGTTCGGGGCGCCCAGGGCCGTTCGTGATCGTTCCGTGATCCGGTCGCGACCGACGCTAGGGGCTTCCGGGCCGGGTCGTGCGGAGAGGTTGCTCCTGTTGAGACGATCGGATCGAGCCGAGCGACGAACGGCCGTTCGGGTGGTGGCGGTCTCGCCGGGCGGTCGACACCGTGGTCGCGTTCACAGGTCAGGTGCCGTTCGGCGCGCCGTCCGCGACGGCTGCGGCCGGGCTTCCGCCGAACGTCCGGTCCCGGCGGGGGTGCGGTGCGTCCGTCCGGTCCAACGTCCTGAGTGGAATCCGCTCCCCGGTGCAAGGAGGGGAGGGGTGCGCCGAGTGACGTCGGCGCTCCCGCCTCCCGCTCCGGGTGTCCCGACCGATCCGTCCCGACCATGTCGCGTGCAGTCGAGGATGTCGGACGAGCCGTGCATGCACGCGGCCGGCGATCATGGCAGGCGCTGGGGCGGATCTGCGCTCGGCTGCGCCCGACGGTGCCGGATGAGCTGTGGATGCACGCAGCTGGCGATCATAGGCGGGGGTGTCGGGCAGGATCCGCGTTCGAGTGCGCCTGCGGCTGCTGGAAGAGCCTGGTGTGCATGCAGCTGACGATCATGGGGCCGGCGTCGTCGACCTTGCCTTCCCGCGCTCGTCGGTGATCAGCGTTCGGGTGCGCTCAGGGCCGGCGGGTCGACCTTCTCGGCACATCAACGGTGATCACCGGCCGGCGACGGCCCGGTGGCTCCGCCCCCGGGACGACCTCGGAAGCGATGCCGCGGGACGGTCCGAGGGCACCCGCGTGTGGCGGGAGGACCCTCGGGCGGTCCGTGCCGGCAGCCTCAGGCCCAGCTGGTGCGGTGCCGGCCGCCGAGCGTGCCGGGGAGCCCGCCGCGCTGGATGTACTCGGCCTCCTCGGCGACCTCGCGGGTCGCGCACGGCCACGCCGCGGCGATGCCCGACGCCTCGCGACATTCCCGGCAGTACCCGTTCGGGTCGGGGGTGTGCTGCGCGAGCGTGCGCTGCAACAGGTCGGGCATACCGGACAAGATCGACGCAAGCGCCACTGACTGTCACCTCCTGGAACTGTGGCCGCGAAGGTAGTGCTGCGACTACGCGAGGTGACAGCCAGGGTCGTTGCGAACCGGTTAACGGAAGCCTGCTATCGGCGTACGGCCGAGGGGCCCGATGGGCGATCCGTGGGCGGGCGAAACGGTCGGTCGGAGTACTTGCCGAACGCCCGTTCTCCTTCCTCCGAGTGTCCGGGACGACTCCACCCGCTCGGGTCCTGGGCACACCCGCCGGCGCGGTCTCCTGCACCCGCGGTGTCCGCCGCACACCCGGTCGACGGGCGGTCGGGCGCCCGAGTGGGTGTGCCACGGCGGTCGCCGGCCGGTGGTGACCCGACCGAGATCGACGGCGCGTGGTGGGCCGACGACCCCACTCCGTCCCGAATCGCCACCGACACCGACCTACCGGAACCGCTCCGCCTCCGCCTGCACCCGGCGGCGGTACTCCGCCCACCACGCCTCATCGCCGTCGGCGAGGTTGGAGTTGTCCGTCCGGAGGCCCGCGGCGCCGTCGATCGTCTCGCGGACGATGTCGGCGTGGCCGGCGTGCCGGTGCACCTCGGCGACCACGTGGGCCAGGATCCGGCTCAGCGTGACCGGCCCGGACCACCACGGGACGTAGCCGGGGGAGTCGAGGTCGAGGGCGTCGATGGTGGCGTCGGCGTGCGCGTTGGCCGCGTGGAACAGCGCGACGATCTGCGACCGCGTCTCGCCGGGCAGGGCCCACATGTCGTCGTTGGGCGCGGCGGTCTCCTCGGCCCACGGCAGCGGTTGCGGGAAGGGCCGGTCGAACACGGCGCCGAAGTACCCCGCGACCACGATCGCGGTGTGCTTGACGAGGCCGAGCAGGTTGGTGCCGGTGGGGGTGAGCGGGCGGCGGGCGTCGAACTCGGAGACCCCGTCGAGCTTCCACAGGAGCGCCTCGCGGCCCTGCCGGAAGTAGTGCTGCAGCTCGGCCTTCGGATCGGGAGCGACCGTCATGGCGCCGTCCTACCGGCTCACGCCGGGACCGGCACCTTCTTTCCGCGCCGCAGGTTGGCGACCACCGCCAGTTCCTCCGCGAACCGGCCCCGCAGCAGCACGAGCACGCCCAGGGCGGCGGCGCCCCCGGCGGCGGCCGCGGCGACCAGCGTGAGCACGTCCGATCCGATCGGGCGCACGGCGGCGGCCACTGCCCAGCTGGCCAGCGCGACCGCCACGACGGCCGGCACGTGCTTGACGTACATCCGCAGCACCGCGCCCATCAGCCCCTCCGAGACGCGCGCGGAGAACCGCAGCATCACCAGGAAGTGCGCCAGGATCGCGATGGACGCCCCGACCGCCACGCCGTCGACGCCCCAGAACCGCGCGCCGAGCGAGCACAGCACCACGACCTCGGCCGCGTAGAGCCACTGCCGCCACGCCGCCCGGTACACCGCGCCGGTCGCACGGGTCAGCGAGGTGCTGATCTTGTACGAGGTGCGGGGCAGCAGGACCAGCGCGAACACCTGGACCGGAAGGATCACCGCGTCCCACTGCGAGCCGAGCAGGATGTGCACGACCTCGGGCGCGAGCACGAACAGCAGCACGGCGGCGGGCGCGGTCACCAGGGCGACCAGCGACGAGGTCCGGACGTAGGCGTGCCGCAGCCGGGCGCCGTCGTCACGCACCCGGGCCATGGCCGGGAACAGGGCCTTGTCCGCGGCACCGCCGATCACGTTGGCGGGCTCGGAGAGCAGGTTGTAGGCCCGCGTGTAGACGCCGAGCGGCCCGGTGCCCAGGACGTTGGCGACGACGAGGTTGTCCGCGTTGAGGGCGATCCAGTTGCCGAGCTGGGTGAGCGAGTACCCCGAGCCGAAGTTCAGCATCGGGCGCAGCCGCCCCCACGCCGCGGGAGGCGCCTCGACCGCCACCGACGGCCGCGTGAGCGCGAGGTAGCCGACGCACTTGATCAGCGCGGCCGCGATCTCCGCCCACGCCAGGGCGGTCGCGCCGAAGCCGAGCAGGGCCAGCACCACGGACACGCCGATGATCCCGGGCCCGGCCGCGACCAGGTCGACGACGGCCATCGGCCGGAACCGCAGGTCCCGCTGCAGGAGTCCGGTGGGCACCGCGGTGGCGCCGGCCAGCACGAGCGTGACCGACAGCATCCGGAGCAGCCCGGAGTCCGCGGGCAGTCCGACCAGCCCGTTCAACGACGGCGCGAAGGCGAACAGCAGCCCGGCGAAGACCGCGGAGAGCAGGATCGAGAACCAGAAGGCCGCCGCCACGTCCCGGTCGGTGAGCTCCCGGCGGTGCACCAGCGCCGCCGCCACGCCCAGCTGCGTGACGAGCTGGGTGAGCCCGACGACGAGCAGCGCCGCCGCGACCGAGCCGAACTCCTCCGGGGTGAGCAGCCGGGCGAGCACGACGGTCGCCGCGATCTGCAGCACCGCCTGCCCGACCGACCCGGTGAAGGACCAGGCGAACCCACGCACGGTCCGGGCGGTGAGGCTCGGCCTGGACGGGCGCCCGGGGTTCGGGATCGGCTCGGTGGGGGGCTCGGGCGGAAGCGCCGTCATCGGCGCATCGCGGGGTGCACGCGTCCGGCGACGGCGAGCCCGGCGTACCAGGCGAACTGGGTGGCGGCGCGGCGCACGGTCTCGCCGCGGCGCGGGGGCCCGAACAGGCTGTCCGGCGACAGCCCGGACACGGCGGGATGGAACACCGAGTTCCCGACCCCCTTCGTCAGCATCAGGTCCGGCAGGCCGTCGCCGATGCGCCGCAGCTCGCGCGGGACCCCGTGGAAGCTCCAGCACTCCGCGAACGGCGGCACGGGCCCGGGGTAGTCGAGCACGAACTCGAGATCGAGCACTTTGAGGCCTGCGTGAGCGTCCCACATGAGGTTGTGGGGGGAGAGGTCGAGCACGAACTTGCCGCGCTCGTGCAGGTCGCGGGCGAACCGGGCCAGTTGCCGCACGACGTCCGGCCGCAGCTGGTGCATCTCACGGACCCCGGACAGCGGGCGCACGAGGTGCCGCCCGACGTCCGTGTAGAAGGGCGTGAGCAGCCAGTTCGGGCCGTGCTCGAGCAGCTCGGGCACCTCGGGCAGGTCGGCGAGCTCCTGGCGGGCCCGCAGCTCCCGCCGGAACGAGTCCAGCGCCCCTGGCCGGAAGATCTTGCACACCGTGCGGCCGTGCACCGGGTGGTCGACGAGCGCGACGCGCGCCCGGTAGCCGGGCGAGTCGGGGGCCAGCATCCGCACCAGCGGGAACGGCACCGAGCACGCCTCGATCAGCGCGGTGACCCGCGGGAGCAGCCGGGCCTGGACGCCGAGGTCGCCGAGGACCTCCAGGAAGTCCAGCGCCTGCTGCGGCCCGGTCGACACGTGCAGCGGCTCGTAGTGCTGCTGCGGCGGGAGCATGTGCAGCAGCCGGTGCGTGGTGTGCCCGCGGACCTCGGCGATGCGGTCGGCCATGCTCCGCACCCCCTGCACGACGCCGACGGGCGGCGCCACGTCGCAGGCGATCACGAAGGTGTGCGGGCCGCCGCCGGGCACGGGCTTGCCGGCCGGGCCCCAGTCGGCACCGGCCAGCCCGGTGCGGGCGGCGGCGCGCTGCGCGGCGTCGAGCTCGACCACGTCGAGGATCTCCAGCCCGCGCGCGATGCCGGCCACCGCCTCGTCGACCTGGTGCGCGGCGGCCTCGCGGACCACGAACACCACCAGCCCGCGCCAGGCCGGGATCTCGGCCGCGGGCCGGGCCGCGAGGCCCCTCGGCGGCGTGACCGCGTCGCGTGCGTCGTCGATCGTCATGGTCCCCCCATCGGCCCAACTCGACCGGACGGGGCGAGCATACGGGTGAGGTGAACGCGCGGTGAAGGAGCCCTGACCGAGCGTCGACGATCACGGGCTCCGCCCGTGACCAGCGGATGATCAGTAGACGTCGCGCGCGTACCGCCCGTCGGCGACCAGCTGCTTCACGTACGCGGCGGTGCGGTCGGCGTCCATCCCGCCGTGGGCGGCGACGACGTCGCGCAGCGCGAGGTCCACGTCCTTGGCCATCCGGCTGGCGTCGCCGCAGACGTAGAAGTGGGCGCCGTCGGCGAGCCACCGCCAGAGCTGCGCGCCGTGCTCGCGCATCCGGTCCTGCACGTAGACCTTGTGCCGCTGGTCGCGGGAGAAGGCGACGTCGAGCCGGGCGAGCGTGCCGTCGGCCCGCATGGCCTCCAGCTCCTCGCGGTAGTAGAAGTCCGTGGCGCAGCGCTGCTCGCCGAAGAACAGCCAGTTCGGCGCGGTGTGCCCGCGGGCCCGCCGGTCCTCGAGGAACCCGACGAACGGGGCCACGCCGGTGCCCGGCCCCACCATGATCATGGGGGTGGCGGGGTCCGCCGGCGGGCGGAACCGGGGCGACGACTTCACCAGGACCGGCGTGGAGCCCTCGCCCGCCGCGTCGGCGAGGAAGGTCGAGCACACCCCGCGCCGGGAGCGGCCGTGCCGGCTGGTGAAGCGGACCACCGACACGGTCAGCGAGACGGCGTCGGGGCTGGTCAGCGGGCTGGAGGAGATCGAGTACTGGCGCGGCTGCAGCGCGGTCAGCGTGTCCGCCCACTCCTGCGCCGAGGCCCGGACCGGGAACTCCGTGAGGACGTCCGGGGCCTGCCGGTCCCACGTCCAGCGGGCGAGGTCCGTGCCGTGCCCGGCCCGCAGCAGCTCCTTGAGCACGCGGTCGCCGGTCCGCTCGGCGACGAACCCGAGCAGCGCCGGGGAGATCCGGGTGATGTCCAGGTGCCGGCCCAGCGCCTCGGCGAACGCCATGTCCGTGCCGCGCACGGTCACCGCCTCGTCGGCGGGCAGGCCGGTCAGGTCGAGCCACTCCGCGACCAGGTCGGGATGGTTGACCGGCCGCACGCTGAGCGCGTCCCCCGCCTCGTAGGAGAAGCCCGCCTCGCCGGCGAGGGTGAACCGGCGGATCTCCTTGGCCGAGCCGGGCAGGCTCAGCAGCCGGGCCTCGCGCAGGGTCGCGTCGACGGTCGCGGGGGCCGGCTCGGCCGCCGGTGCCGGGGCCGCGGCGGGACGGGTGGTGGCCGGGGCCCGCGCGCCGTCGTCGTCGCCGGTCAGCAGGCCCACGACCTGCTCGGTCCACGCCTCGGCCGCGGCCTCGAAGTCCGGGTCGCAGTCCACGCGGTCGAGCAGCCGGGTGCCCCCGAGCTCGGCGAGGCGCTCGTCGACCCGGCGGCCGTGCCCGCAGAACTCCGAGTAGCTGGGGTCGCCGAGCGCGAGCACCGCGAACCGGACGTTCCGCAGCGGTGGCCGGTCGGCGGCGAGATCCTCCCAGAAACCGGTTCCCACGTCCGGGGAGTCGCCGTCGCCGAACGTGCTCGTGGCCACGAGGAGGTCGGCATCCGGGGGGATGGCGTCCGGACAGGTGTCACCCATGCAGAGCAGCCGCGGGCGCCGCCCGGCCGCGGTGAGTCGCGCGGCGACGGCGGTGGCCACACCCTCGGCGTTGCCGGTCTGCGAGGCCCACAGGACGAGCAGGGGCCGCCCGTCCTCCGCGATCTCCTCCGCGGCCTCCGCTCCCGCCTCCTCCGCGGGGCCGCCGGCGGCGAGCCGGGAGAAGGTCCCGGCGAGCATCCCGTTGATCCACGCTGCGGTCTCGGACCCCACCGGCGCACCGGAGGGCAGGACCGGCACGCCCGGCGCCCCGCCCCGTTCGACGCCGGCCAGGAAGCCCGCGAGGTAGCGCCGCTCCGCACCCGTCAGGACCGGCGGGGCGAGGTCGAGCCCGAGCGCCGCCCCGACCCCTCGTGAGTGGGAATCGTCGCCGGAGCGACCATCCGCACTCACAGTGGCGGGGGCGACCTTCTCCACCGACACCGCGCAGGCCTTGAGCTCGGGCTGCAGCGAGGCGGCGTCGACGGCGTCGTTGGTCACCGCGTTGACCGCGAGGTACTCGCCGAACAGGTCGCTCCAGTGGAACGGTGCCCAGCAGGTGCCGGGCCGCATCCGGTCGGTGACCACCGCCGGCAGCACCGCGCGCCCGCGGCGCGAGGCCACGGCGACCCGGTCCCCGTCGACGATGCCCGCGGCCTCGGCGTCGGCCGGGTTGACCTCGAGGACCGGGCCGGGGTTGAGCCTGTTCAGCGCCGCGACCTTGCCGGTCTTGGTCAGCGTGTGCCACTGGTGCTGCACCCGGCCGGTGGTGAGGACGAGGGGATGGTCGTCGTCGGGGAGCTCGGCCTGCGGCATGTGGGGGCGGGGGAGGAACTGCGCCCGGCCCGACGGCGTGGCGAAGGACAGCCGCCCGTTCTCCGGCCGCCGCCGCTGGCTGACCCCGTCGTTGAGGTAGCGGACCGGGTTGCGCTCCGGCCCGTCCGGCGCGGCCGGCCACTGGACCGGCGTCCCGCGCAGCCGCTCGTAGGTCACGCCCCGGACGTCGTACCCGGTGGCGGGGTTCCAGGCCTGCTTGAGCTCCTCGAACACCTCCTCGGCCGAGGAGTAGGTGAAGTGCTCCGCGTAGCCCATCTCGCAGGCGACGCGCGCGATGATCTGCCAGTCCGGCAGCGCCCCGCCCGGTGGCGCGACCGCGGGCCGCAGCAGCGTCATGTTCCGCTCGGAGTTGATCATCACGCCCTCGACCTCGGCCCACATGGCCGCCGGGAGCACGACGTCGGCGTAGGCGTTGGTCTCGGTGGCCGCGAAGACGTCCTGGGTCACCACGAAGTCGCAGCGCTCGAGGGCGTCGATCACCACGCCGCGGTTGGCCACGCTCGCGACGGGGTTCGTGCAGACGATCCAGCAGGCCTTGATCTCGCCCTCGGCCATCCGCGCGAACATGTCGATCGTGCCGCCGCCGACGTCGGCGCGGATCGTCCCCTCGGGCACCGCCCACAGCTCCTCGACGAACCGGCGGTCGTCGGGGGACAGCACGGCACGCTGGCCCGGCAGGCCGGGACCCATGTAGCCCATCTCGCGCCCGCCCATGGCGTTGGGCTGGCCGGTGAGCGAGAACGGCCCGGAGCCGGTGCGGCAGATCGCGCCGGTGGCAAGGTGCAGGTTGACCAGGGCGTTCGTGTTCCAGGTGCCGTGGGTGCTCTGGTTGAGCCCCATGGTCCAGCAGCTGGTCCAGTTCGCGGCGCCGCCGATCAGCCGGGCCGCCTCGCGCAGGTCCGCCTCGGGCACGCCGGTGATCGCGGCGACGGCGTCGGGCGCGTAGTCCGCGAGGAACTCCGGCATCGCCTCCCAGCCCTCGGTGAACTCGGCGACGAACTCCTCGTCGACCGCGCCCTGCTCGACGAGCAGGTGCAGCAGACCGTTGAGCAGCGCGAGGTCGGTGCCCGGCTCGACCTGCAGGAACAGGTCGGCCTTCGCGGCCGTCGCCGTCCGGCGGGGGTCGACGACGATGAGTCTCGCGCCCTGCTTGACCCGGTCCATCATGCGCAGGAAGAGGATCGGGTGGCAGTCGGCCATGTTCGCGCCGATCACCAGGAAGACGTCGGCGTGGTCGAGGTCGGCGTACGAGCCGGGCGGGCCGTCGGAGCCGAGGGACTGCTTGTAGCCGGTGCCCGCGCTGGCCATGCAGAGCCGCGAGTTCGACTCGATCCACTTCGTTCGCCAGAAGCCCTTGGCGAGCTTCGTGGCGAGGTACTGGGCCTCGAGCGTCATCTGGCCGGAGACGTAGAGCGACAGCGCGTCCGGCCCGTGCTCGTCGAGGATCTCGCGCAGCCGGCGGGCGGTCTCGGTGATGGCGGCGTCGACGGAGGCGGGCTCGGCCTCGGCGCCGCGCTCGGGCCGGCGCAGCGCGGTCCGCAGCCGGCCGTCGGCGACGAGCATCTCGGCGCTGTGCGCGCCCTTGGTGCACAGCCGGCCGGCGTTGGCGGGGTGCTCGGCGTCGCCGCGGACCTTGCGGATCCGCGTGGCCCCGTCCGGGCCGGGTTCGAGGTCCAGCACCATGCCGCAGCCGACGCCGCAGTAGGAGCAGACCGTCCGAACGCTGGTGAGCGGGCCGGGGTCCGGTGTGCCCACGCCTGATGTCCTCCGTGCCGTCGCGCTGGTGACCTGCGCGGGTTCTCGTCACCCGCCGGGTCGACGCTAGGAACGGGGGATTGCCGTGAGGTCAGCGCAATCGGTCCGCCGTGTCACATCCCGCTCACGGCGGCGGGGGTGGCGGTGTGCGGCGCAGGTCAGGAGGTGGTCTGGGTCACCCGCACCGTGAGGACGGAAGCGAGCCCGGTGACCTCCAGAACGCGGGCCGGGGCGCTGCCCGCCGCGACCACCACGGCGAGATCCGGCCGCAGCGCGACGGCCTCGCTGAGCAGGGCGATCCCCGCGCTGCTGAGGTACGGCACCCCCGCGAGGTCGACGACGAGCGGTGCCTCCCCGGAGCGGGCGGCGGGCAGCAGCGCGCGGGCGACCGGCCCGCGGCCGGCGAGGTCGACGTCGCCGGTCACCACGAGGACCTGCGCGCCGCCGGGACCCGTGCGCCACGTCACGGCGACGGGGACCGGCGCGACGGGGCGGTGCGGGAGCGTGCCGGCGGGCGCCGGCGGCGCGGTGCCCGCCGGCACGCGGAACTCCACCCGCGTCCCGCTCCCGCCGCGCTCGATCGCCAGCTCCTCGCCGAGCTCGCGCATCACCCGCAGGCCGTGCCCGCGGTAGCCGGAGTCCGCGGGGACGGGACGCCAGCGGCCGGAGTCGGCCACGGCGACCTCGACCGCGCCGTCGCCCGCCCGCGCCAGCGACCAGGTGAAGTCGCCGCCGCCCTCGGGGTAGGCGTGCTCGACGGCGTTGGCCGCGGCCTCCCCGAGGGTGAGCTGGACGTCGTCGGCGGCCTCGGGCGGCACCCCGGCCTCGACCAGCCACGCTCCGGCGGCGCGGCGCATCCCCCGCAGGCTCATGGGGTCGGCCGGCAGGGTGACGGACACCGGGGCCGGCACGGTCCGGACGACGAGGAGGGCGACGTCGTCCGTCGGGGCGTACCCGCGGAGCACCCCGGCCACGACCTGCTCGGTCAGCGCACCGGGATCGAGCTCCGCGTGCCCGCGCACGGTGGCGGCGAGCCGGTCCAGCCCGGCGTCGAGCACCTCGTCGCGGGTCTCGACCAGCCCGTCCGTGTAGAGGACGAGCGAGGTGCCGGGGCCGAGGACCTCCGCGCCCTCCGGCCGGGGCGACCGGGCGGACGCGCCCAGGACCGTGCCCGCGCCGCCGACGAGGAACCGGGAGCCCGTCTCGTCGAGCAGGAGGACCGGCGGGTGCCCGGCCGAGGACCAGCGCAGCTCGCCGCTCGACCAGTCGTAGGTCAGGCAGGCGCAGCTGCTGCCGGCCGAGCCGGGGACGTGCGCGGCGAAGCGGTCGAGGCGCTCCAGCGCGGCGGCGGGGGAGCGGCCGTCGAGCAGGTGCCCGGCGAGTGCGCTGCGCAGCTGCCCCATGACCGCGGCGGCCGCGGGCCCGTGCCCGACGACGTCGCCGATCACCAGGGCGACCCGCGTGCCGTCGACGGGGAGCAGGTCGTACCAGTCGCCGCCGGCGTGCGCGTCCTCCGCCGACGGCGTGTACCGCGCCGACGCGGCGAGCCGGGCGAGGGCGGGCAGCTCGCGGGGCAGCAGGCTGCGCTGCAGCACGGTCGCGATCTCGCGCTCCGCCTCCAGCAGCCGCGCCCGGTGCAGCGCCTGGGCGCACTGGTCGGCGAGCGACTCGGCCGTCGCGCGTTCGGTGGGGCTCGGCACCCGGCCCTCCGGCAGGGCGACCGTGAGCAGGTCGGGCCCGCCGTCCGCGGCGCGCAGGGGCAGGCAGCCGAGCGAGCCGTACCCCCGCTGCGCCAGGGCGTCGTGGACCCGGGCGTACCGGCCGGCCCAGCCGAAGCCGGCCGCGTCGGCCGTCCCCTCCTCGAGCAGCCAGAGCGTCGCCCCGCGCAGGCCCGCGAGCAGCCCGTCGGGCCGTGCCGTCAGCGCCCCGCCGTCCGCCAGCCGCTCGTCCGTCCACCCGGCGACGGCGATGCTGCGCAGCCCCTCCTCGCCCGCGGGCTCCCACACGGCCACCCCGCACGGCCCCAGCAGCTCCCGGACCTGCTCGAGGGCGACCTCCGCGACCCGGGCGGGGGTCGCGGCGGCGGACAGCGCGGCGGTGGCCCGTTGCAGCAGCCCGAGCTGGCGGTTGGCCTCCTGCTCGCGGCGCAGCAGGCGCTCCCGCTCGGCCTCGGCGCGCCGCCGCGCGGTGATGTCGCGACCGATCGCCTGCAGCCGCTCGCCGGCGAACCGCATGGACAGCTCCACGGGGACGGTGCCGCCGTCGCGCCGGCGCAGCTCCCACACCTCGGTGACGGGTTCGCCGCTCCGCAGCGCGGCGAGCAGCTGCTCGAGCCGGCCCCGGTCGTCCGGCCGCACCACGTCGACGATCGTGAGCCGGAGGTGCTCCTCGCGGGTGTGGCCGAGCATCGCGCAGGCCGCCGGGTTGACGTCGATGTAGCGCCCGTCGGCGTCGGCGAGCCAGATCCCGTCCGTGGCACGCTCGGCCAGCAGCCGGTAGCGCTCCTCGCCCTCCCGCACCGCGGCGTGCGCGTGGGCCCGCTGCAGGGACTCCCAGCAGCGCGCCACGACGGCGTCGAGCAGGGCGACGTCGTCGGGGGTCCAGTGCCGGGGCGTCGCGTGGTGTACGGCCATCGCGGCGACGAACCGCCCGCCCTTGTGCAGCGGCGTGCAGATCACGGCCGCGATCCCGGTGCGGTGGTAGATCTCGCGCTGCGCCGGGAGCACCCGGGGATCGGTCCCGGCGTCGTCGAGCACGTAGGGCACGCCTTCGCGCATGCAGCGCAGGGTGTCGGCGCTGAACTCCGACATCGCCATCCGGCCGGTGAGCGGCGGCAGCCCGCGGGCATAGCCGCCCGTCATCGTGAAGTGGTCCTCGTCCGCCTCGGCCTCGGCGTAGGCGCACCGGTCGACCCGCATGTGCTCGCCCAGCATCCGCGCGACCACCCGCATGATCTCCTCGGGGTCCTCGAGCGGCTGCAGCGCACGTTCGAGCCCGGCCGTGAAGCGGGGATCCGCGGCACCGGGGGCCGCGGGGGGATCGAGCACCGGAGGATCGTAGCCATCCGGGCCGACGGTCGCAGGGCGTCCGACGCCGAAGCCGCTGGTCAGGACGCCCGGACGGACCCCGGAAACACGAAAAGCGGCCGTAGCCGCTTCGTCGTGCCCCCGGCAGGATTCGAACCTGCGCTCCCGCCTCCGGAGGGCGGTGCTCTATCCCCTGAGCTACGGGGGCGACTCCCGCTCGCCGCGTTCCCGCGGCGTGCAGGAGAAACCCTACAACACCCCCGGCTCAGTTCTGCGGGAGGGGCTGCGCTCCCCGCGCGGCCAGCAGCTGCCGCATGAGGTCGGCCTCGGAGGTCTGCGCCGACAACGCCTGCGCGGCGAGGTTGCGGACCTCCGGCACGGCCGCGCGCTCGGCCGCGTACTGCAGCATGTCGGCGCCGCCGAGGTGGTGGCGGAGCATCAGCTGCAGGAAGAGCGTGTCGAGCTGCGTACCCGACGCCGCCCGCAGGTTCCGCAGGTCCTCGTCCGTGGCCATCCCCGGCATCCGGGCGGCGCCGGCCGACGACGCGCCGGACATCGCGTGCCCGTGTCCGTCGTCGCCCGGGCCGGCCATCCACGTCATGTACGGCCGGCCGGTGGGGAAGGGGGCGGCGCCCCAGAGCCCGAGCCAGCCCTGCATGCGCCCGATCTGCTGCAGCTGGGTGGTCTCGATGTCGAACGCCAGCTGCTTGACCTGCGGATCCGAGGTGTGGTCCCGGGCCCAGGACGCCATCTCGACGGCCTGCTCGTGGTGCACGGTCATGTCCTGCGCGAACCCGACGTCGACCGAGTCGGCCGACGGCGTGGTGGTCCCCGCGGAGCCGGGCAGGCCGACCAGCATCCCGGCGGCCCCGCCGATCAGCAGCAGCGCCACCGCGGCGGCGATCACCACCAGCGGGCGGACCCACCGCGGCTCGCGGCGGCCGGGGTCGGCCGCCGCGTGGGGTTCGGCGAGGTCCGCGGCCACCGGGCTCACTGGCCGCCGGTGGTCGGGTCGGGCATCGTGCCGCCGGTGGTGCCGGCGCCGCGCTCGGCGACGATCGTGCCGCCGTTGATCTCGGCCACGCCCGGGGTCGGCTCGAAGGCCGGCGGGTTGTCCTGGTCGAACGCCCCCGGCCCGAGGGCCTGGCAGGTCGCGCCGATCTCCGGGTAGTTGTACTGGTTGCGGCGCAGCGCGGTGATGAACTGGTCGATCCGCGGGTCGTTCGCGTCGCTCAGCTTGAGCTGGTGGTTCCACGCCTGCAGCGAGATCGGCTGGTCCAGGCCCGGGTACGGCGCCATCACCGTGTACGGCTGGCCGTCGACCTTCGCCGAGAGGGTGTCGAGCGCCGCCCCGCTGACCTGGTCCGGGTTGTAGGCGATCCAGACGGCGCCGTGCTCGAGCGAGTGCACGAGGTTCTCCTGGCGCACCGCCGTCGGGTAGACGATCCCGGTGCACGCGGCCCAGTACTGGTCGTGGTCCCCGCCGAACGGCGGCGTGTGGGTGTAGGCGACGCGCGTCGGCCCGACGACGTGCCCCTGCCCGGACCCGGTGTAGTTGTCCGTGACCACGCCGGCGATCTGGGCGGACGGGTCCCTGTTGGTGTCGCTCGGGGTGTACGCGGCGAGGGCGTCCTGGGCGGCGCTGTTCTCGTTGTTCTTGTAGACCGCGTAGCCGAAGATCGCGCCGGCGAACAGCACGACGACCAGTACGCCCGCGATCAGGCCCCACGGCGTCGACCGCTGGGTGACGACCGAGTTGCGCGCCTTGTTCCGACTCGCCTTGCTGCTCTTGCCGCTGGCCATGAACCGTCCAGTTGATCGGGGGTCGAGGCGACCTCACCCGGACTGAGCCGGATTCTCGCTCCGCACGCTCCGCTCGGTGGCCGCGGCCCCGCAGTCTAGGAGCGCCGCCTGAGAAACCCCCGAGTGCCACCTCCTATCCTCGTGGGGTGACTCCCGACGTGCTCGCCGACCTGGTCCGTGTCGCCGCGCTGGACGTGCTGGCCGCGCGCGGCCTGGCCGCGGACGCGCTGCCCGCCGACGCGGGCGTCGAGCGGCCCCGCAACCCCGAGCACGGCGACTACGCCACCAACGTCGCGCTGCGCACGGCGAAGAAGGCCGGCGTGGCCCCGCGGGACCTCGCGGGCTGGCTGGCCGAGGACCTCGCGGGCCGCCCCGGGATCGCGTCCGCCGAGGTGGCGGGCCCGGGCTTCATCAACCTCCGGCTGGCGGCGGACGCGCAGGGCGCGCTGGTCGGCGAGGTGCTGGCGGCCGGCGGCTCGTACGGCACCGGCGACGAGTACGCCGGGCGCAACGTGAACCTGGAGTTCGTCTCCGCCAACCCGACCGGCCCGCTGCACCTGGGCGGCACCCGCTGGGCCGCGGTCGGCGACGCGCTGGGCCGGGTGCTCACCGCGCGGGGCGCGAAGGTCACCCGCGAGTACTACTTCAACGACGCCGGCGCCCAGATCGACCGGTTCGTCGCCTCCCTGGTCGCGGCCGCGAAGGGCGAGCCCGCGCCGGAGAACGGCTACGGCGGCGCCTACATCGTCGACATCGCCGCCCGGGTGGTCGAGGCCGAGCCGGAGGCGCTCGGGTCCCCCGACCAGGACGAGGTCTTCCGCCGGGTCGGCGTCGGCTTCATGTTCGCCGAGATCAAGCAGGACCTGCACGAGTTCGGCACGGACTTCGACGTCTGGTTCCACGAGAACTCGCTGCACGAGTCCGGCGCGGTCGACGCGGTCGTGCAGCAGCTCAAGGACTCCGGCGCGCTCTACGAGGCGGACGGCGCCTGGTGGCTGCGGTCGAAGGACTACGGGGACGACAAGGACCGGGTCGTCATCAAGAGCGACGGCCGCCCGGCCTACATCGCCGGCGACCTCGCCTACCTGCGGGACAAGCGGGCGCGCGGCTTCGACCTGTGCATCTACATGCTCGGGGCCGACCATCACGGCTACATCGCCCGGCTGAAGGCGGCGGCCGCCGCGTTCGGCGACGACCCCGCCGTCGTCGAGGTCCTCATCGGCCAGCTGGTCAACCTGGTCAAGGATGGCCAGCCGGTCCGGATGAGCAAGCGGGCGGGCACCGTCGTCACGATGGAGGACCTGGTCGAGGCGGTGGGCGTCGACGCCGCCCGGTACTCGCTGATCCGCTCGTCGGTCGACTCCGCGCTGGACGTCGACCTGGACCTGCTGGTCAGGCGCAGCAACGACAACCCGGTCTTCTACGTGCAGTACGCGCACGCCCGGCTGGCCTCGCTCGCCCGCAACGCCGCCGACCTCGGCGTCGAGCCGGGGACCGAGTACGGCCTGCTCGAGCACCCGCGCGAGGGTGATCTGATCCGCACGCTGGGCGAGTTCCCGGAGATCGTGCGCGCGGCCGCCGAGCTGCGCGAGCCGCACCGGGTCGCGCGCTACCTCGAGTCCCTGGCCAGCGCGTACCACAAGTTCTACGACAGCTGCCGGGTCCTGCCGATGGGCGACGAGGAGGTCACCGGGCTGCACCGCGCGCGGCTCGGCCTGTGCGTCGCCGCCCGGCAGGTGCTGGAGAACGGTCTCGGGCTGCTCGGCGTGAGCGCACCGGAACGGATGTGAGGACGGACCCGTGAGAGCGCACCCCGCCGGCCCGCTGCACGGCGGCATCCAGGCGCCGCCGGAGACCGCCGGCCCCCGCCCGACCGGCGCCGCCGAGCTCGACCACCTCGCGCCGGCCGTCTGGCCGCGCAACGCCGCCCGCGGCGCCGACGGCGCCCTGCGCGTCGCCGGCGTCGACGTCCGGGAGCTGGCCGAGCAGTACGGCACCCCGCTGTTCGTGGTCGACGAGGGGGACTTCCGGTCCCGCGCGGCCGAGTTCGCCGCGGCCTTCGGGGCCGGGTCCGTGCACTACGCGGCCAAGGCCTTCCTCAGCACCGAGATCGCGCGCTGGGTCGCCGAGGAGGGCCTGTCGATGGACGTCGCGAGCGGCGGCGAGCTGGCCGTCGCGCTGCGGGCCGGCTTCCCGGCCGAGCGGATCGCGATGCACGGCAACAACAAGTCCGTCGCCGAGCTGACCGACGCCGTGGAGAGCGGCGTGGGCCGGATCGTGCTCGACTCCTTCCACGAGATCGTCCGGCTCGACGCCGTGGCCGCCGAGCGGGCGGTCGTCCAGCCGGTGATGATCCGGGTGACCGTGGGCGTCGAGGCGCACACGCACGAGTTCATCGCCACCGCGCACGAGGACCAGAAGTTCGGCTTCTCCATCGCCGGCGGGCTCGAGTCCGACGCCGCCGAGGCCGCCCGACGCGTGCTCAAGGCCGGCAACCTGCAGCTGGTCGGGCTGCACAGCCACATCGGCAGCCAGATCTTCGACACCGAGGGCTTCGAGGTGGCGGCACACCGCGTCGTCAGGCTGCTGGCCGAGCTGCACCGCGAGCACGGCGCGGCCGCCCTCGCCGACCTCGCCACCCTCGACCTCGGCGGCGGCATCGGCATCGCCTACCGGCCGGACGAGGACCCGCTGTCGATCCCGGCGCTGGCGAAGGAGCTGCGCGGGATCGTCGAGCGCGAGTGCGCGGCCGCGGGGCTCGACGTGCCGGAGATCGCCGTGGAGCCCGGGCGCGCCATCGCCGGGCCCGGCGGGATCACGCTCTACGAGGTGGGCACGCTCAAGGAGGTCCCGCTCGGCGTCGGCGCGCGGCGGTACGTCAGCGTCGACGGCGGGATGAGCGACAACATCCGCACCGCCCTCTACGACGCGCTCTACGACTGCCGGCTCGTCTCCCGGGCGTCGGCGGTCGACTCGCTGCCCGGCGGAGACCGGCCGGCGCTCTCCCGCGTCGTCGGCAAGCACTGCGAGTCCGGCGACATCGTGGTGCGGGACTGCTGGCTGCCCGCCGACCTCGCGCCCGGCGACCTGCTGGCCGTGGCCGCCACCGGCGCCTACTGCTACTCCATGGCCAGCGCGTACAACCGGCTGCCGCGGCCGGCCGTCGTCGCCGTCCGCGACGGCGAGGCGCGGGTGATCCTGCGCCGGGAGACGGACGAGGACCTGTTCCGGCTCGAGGTCGGCCCGTGAGGCGGGCCGCGTGCGGACGGGCGTGAGGGTGGGCACCCCGGACTGTCGCGCGGGGCGCCGAGCAGGGATGATCCCCGGTCGGGCCCGGCCCGTCGCACCCGCCGGGATCGCCCGCATGACCGTGTCAGGAGGATCGTCGTGACGTCAGACGCGCCCGTCCGGGTCGCGCTGCTGGGCTGCGGGACCGTCGGGTCCGAGGTCGTCCGGCTGCTCGAGGACCAGGCGGGGGACCTCACGGCCCGCGTCGGCGCGCCCGTCGAGCTCGCCGGGGTGGCCGTGCGCCGGCCGCACCGGCACCCCGAGCTGAACCCCGACCTGGTGACCACGGACGCGTCCGCCCTGGTCACCAGGGAGGACGTGGACGTCGTCGTCGAGGTCGTCGGTGGCATCGAGCCCGCGCGGACCCTGCTGCTGCAGGCGATCAAGTCCGGCAAGTCCGTGGTCACCGCGAACAAGGCGCTGCTCGCCGAGGACGGGGCCACGCTCGCCGAGGCGGCGGACGGCGCCGGTGTCGACCTCTACTACGAGGCCTCCGTCGCGGGCGCGATCCCGCTGCTCCGCCCGCTGCGCGAGTCGCTCGCCGGGGACCGGATCACCCGGGTGGCCGGGATCGTCAACGGCACCACCAACTTCATCCTCTCCGCGATGAGCGCCTCGGGCGCCGGCTACGCGGAGGCCCTCGAAGAGGCCACCCGGCTCGGGTACGCCGAGGCCGACCCGACGGCGGACGTCGACGGCTACGACGCCGCCTCCAAGGCCGCCATCCTCGCCACCATCGCCTTCCACACCCGGATCACCGCGGCCGACGTGCACTGCGAGGGCATCCGCCGGGTCACCGTCGCGGACATCGCCGCCGCTCGCGGGCTCGGCTGTGCGATCAAGTTGCTCGCGATCTGCGAGCGCGTCCCCGGCTCCGGCGGTGCGCCCGAGTCCGTGTCCGCGCGCGTCTACCCGGCGATGATCCCGCTCAGCCACCCGCTGGCGGGCGTCGACGGGGCGTTCAACGCCGTGTTCGTCGAGGCCGACGCCGCCGGCCAGCTCATGTTCTACGGCCAGGGCGCGGGCGGCGCGCCCACCGCCAGCGCGGTCCTGGGCGACCTGGTCGCCGTGGCGCGCAACCGGGTCGCCGGCGGGCGCGGGCCGCGCGAGTCCGCCTACGCGAGCCTGCCGGTGCTGCCGATCGGCGACGTGCACACCCGCTACCACGTGAGCCTCGAGGTCGCGGACCGCGCGGGCGTGCTGTCCGCGGTCGCGGGCGAGTTCGCGCGACGCGGGGTGAGCATCGCCGCGGTGCGCCAGACCGGCGGCCGCGAGGACGGGGACGTGCCGGAGGCCGAGGCCGAGGCCGCGCGTCTGGTCGTCGTGACGCACGGGGCGCCGGACTCCGCGCTGCACGCGACGGTCGAGGCGCTCGCCGGGCTCGACGTGGTCCGCGGTGTGGAGAGCGTGCTGCGCGTGGAGGGGCTGGGCCGTCCGGTCAGCACCCTCGGCGTGGTCGGATGAGCGCGCGGGCGGACGACGCCGCGCGATGACGGGAGAGACTGTGAGCACCGCCGTGAACCGGCTGGCCCCCTGGCCGGGCGTGATCGAGGCCTACCGCGACCGGATGCCCGTCGGGCCGGGCTGGGAGATCGTCACCCTGGCGGAGGGCGGCACCCCGCTGCTGCCGGCGCCGGTGCTCTCGGAGCGCACCGGCTGCGAGGTCCACCTGAAGGTCGACGGGCTCAACCCGACCGGGTCCTTCAAGGACCGCGGGATGACCATGGCCGTGACCGCGGCGCTCGCCGAGGGCAAGCAGAGCGTGCTCTGCGCGTCGACCGGCAACACCTCCGCCTCGGCGGCCGCCTATGCCGCCCGTGCCCGGATGACCAGCGCCGTGCTGGTGCCGCGCGGCAAGATCGCGCTGGGCAAGCTGGCCCAGGCCGTGGCGCACGGGGCCCGGATCCTGCAGATCGACGGCAACTTCGACGACTGCCTCGAGCTGGCCCGCAAGACCACCGCGGACTACCCGGCGATCGCGCTGGTCAACTCGGTGAACCCGACCCGGATCGCGGGCCAGGCCAGCGCGGCCTACGAGATCTGCGACGCGCTCGGCCGCGCCCCCGACGTGCACTGCCTGCCGGTGGGCAACGCGGGCAACATCACCGCGTACTGGAAGGGCTACCGCGGCTACCACGCCGACGGGCTGGTCTCCTCGCTGCCGCGCATGTTCGGCTTCCAGGCCGCCGGCGCCGCGCCGCTGGTCCAGGGCGCACCCGTGAAGAACCCCGAGACGATCGCCACCGCGATCCGGATCGGCGCCCCCGCCTCGTGGAACGGCGCCGAGACCGCCCGCGAGGAGTCCGACGGCCGGTTCGCCGCCGTCACGGACGACGAGATCCTGGCCGCGCACCGGCTGCTGTCCACCCGCGAGGCGGTGTTCGTGGAGCCCGCGTCGGCCGCGAGCGTCGCCGGGCTGCTGCAGGCCTCGGCGAACGGCTGGCTGGACCGCGGGCAGCTCGTGGTGTGCACGGTCACGGGCAACGGGCTCAAGGACCCGGACAGCGTGCTGGCCACCGCCCCGGCGCCCGAGATCGTGCCGATCGACCCCACGGCCGTCGCCGCGGCCCTGGAGCTGGCCTGATGGGGCGGCCCACCGAGGTGCGGGTGCGGGTCCCGGCGTCGTCGGCCAACCTCGGGCCCGGCTTCGACTCGCTCGGGCTCGCGCTCGGCCTGTACGACGACGTCGAGGTGTGCGCCACTGCGGAGCCCGGCGTGCACGTCGAGGTCGAGGGCGAGGGCGCCGCGCAGGTGCCGTGTGACGAGACGCATCTTGTGGTGCGCGCCATGCGGACCGCGTGGGCGCTGTTCGGCGACGAGCCGGCGGGCCTGCGGATGCGGTGCCGCAACGCGATCCCGCACTCGCGCGGGCTGGGCAGCTCGGCCGCCGCGGCGGTCGCCGGCGCCGTTGCCGCCTGCGTGCTGTCGGGGCGCGACCCGAAGCTCGAGCAGGAGGCGTTGCTGCAGGTCACGGCCGGGATGGAGGGCCACGCGGACAACGCCGCGGCCAGCCTGCTCGGCGGCTTCGTCGTCGCGTGGGAGCAGGTCGGGAATACCAGCGCGCGGTTCCACGCTGTACGGCTCGACGTGCACGCCGGCATCGCGCCGGTCGCGCTCGTCGCAGGGGTCGAGTCCTCCACCAAGACGACCCGCGGCCTCCTTCCCGAGCTGGTGCCGCTGCCCGACGCGGCGTTCACCGGGAGCCGGACCGCGCTCTCCGTCCTCGCCTTCACCCAGCGGCCCGAGCTGCTGATGGCGGCCACGGAGGACCGGCTGCACCAGGGCTACCGTCGCCCGGCGTACCCCGGGTCCGCGGACCTCGTCGACGCGCTGCGCGCGCACGGCGTGCCGGCCGCGATCTCCGGCGCCGGTCCGACCGTCCTGGCGCTGACCACGGACGGAACGGTGCCCGGGGACGTGGACACCACCGGTTTCACGGCGCTCCCGCTGCCCGTCGACACGCTCGGTGCGCAGGTCGAGATCGGCTGAGGTCCTGCGCCGACACGCCGGGCCCGACCGGGGTTGTTGTTGCCGCGGAACCGCCGACGGGCTACCCTCGGCGTCGCACGGCGATCCACGCGTCATCCGCGTGGCCTCTCGAGCCGGATCCCACTCTCTGCAGTCCATGCGGTCGGATTCCGGACCGGACCGAGCGGCCTCTTCCCCGCGACCGTCGCACTGGTCGCCGCCCCTGCACATCGCCGACGGCGGCTCTCTTCATGCCGCCCCGGTGTCGTAGTCCGGCGGAGGAGCCGGACGTGACGTGTGGAATCCGCTGGTCCCGGCACCGCCCGCGGGCCGGTCAGGAAGGAACTTCGTGAGCGAGACCGATCTCGTCAGCACCCCGGCAACGGCAGAGGGTGCTGCCCCCAAGAGGCGGGGCGGACTGTCCGGAATGGTCCTCGCCGACCTGCGCCAGCTCGCCGGAGAGCTGAACATCCCGGACATCGCCGGGATGCGGAAGGGCGACCTCATCGCCGCCATCAAGGAGAAGCAGGGCGCCGGGCCGGCGAAGCGGACCTCGAGGAAGGCCGCCGCCGCCGACCAGCTCCCGCTCGACGGCGGCGAGGACACCGCGCCCGTCAAGCCGCGCCGCACCCGCGCGGCCAAGGCCGAGAGCGTCGAGGCCGCCTCGGCGCCCGCCGTGGAGACCGCGGCTCCGGCCGAGAAGCCTGCCGAGCAGGCGGCCGACACCCCCGCCGCCTCCGGCGAGGCTCCCGCCCCGACCCGGCGCCGCCGCGCGGCGAGCCGGCCCGCGGGCGCCCCGGAGCCCAAGCCGACCCCCGGCGTCAACGGGGTCGCCCCGGCCGCCGACGTGGCGAACGGGCAGGTCAACGGGCAGGCGCCCGAGCAGGCCGCCAACGGCGTCGCCCCGGCCGCCGAGCAGTCCGGCGGGCAGCCCGCCGAGTCGTCGGAGGGCGAGGAGGGCGGCCGTCGCCGCCAGACCCGTCGCCGCTCCGGTGGCGAGCCGCAGTCGGACGCCCTCGAGGCGGTGGCCGCAAGCGTCGGCGCGCCCGAGAAGGAGAAGTCCGACCGTGGCGAGCGGTCCGACCGGGACGGCGAGGGCGGGCGCAACCGCGGCCGCAACCGCAACGAGCGCACCGACCGCGGCGAGGGCGGCGGGCGCAACCGCACCGAGCGCACCGACCGCAACGACAGCCGTGGCGACAACCGCGGCGACGGCCGGAACGAGCCGCGGGACTCCCGGGCGGACGACGACGGCGACGACGACGGCGACGGCCGCGGCCGCCGCGGGCGCCGCTTCCGGGACCGCCGCCGGGGCCGCGACCGCGACACCCGCGGGGGCGGCGAGCGCAACGTCGACACCGAGGTGCGCGACGACGACGTCCTGCTCCCGGTGGCCGGCATCGTCGACATCCTGGACAACTACGCGTTCGTCCGGACCACCGGCTACCTGTCCGGACCGAACGACGTCTACGTGTCGCTGTCGATGGTCCGCAAGCACGGCCTGCGCCGCGGCGACGCGATCACCGGCGCCGTCCGCCAGCCCCGCGAGGGCGAGCAGCAGCGGCAGAAGTTCAACCCGCTGGTGCGCATCGACACCATCAACGGGCGCGACCCGGAGTCGGGCAAGCAGCGGGCGGAGTTCACCAAGCTCACCCCGCTCTACCCGAACGAGCGGCTGCGCCTGGAGACCGAGCCGTCGAAGCTCACCACCCGGGTCATCGACCTGGTCATGCCGATCGGCAAGGGCCAGCGCGCGCTGATCGTCTCGCCGCCGAAGGCCGGCAAGACGATGGTGCTGCAGTCGATCGCCAACGCGATCACCACCAACAACCCCGAGTGCCACCTCATGGTCGTCCTCGTCGACGAGCGGCCGGAGGAGGTCACCGACATGCAGCGGTCGGTGAAGGGCGAGGTCATCGCCTCGACCTTCGACCGCCCGCCGTCGGACCACACCGCGGTCGCCGAGCTCGCCATCGAGCGCGCGAAGCGGCTGGTGGAGCTGGGGCACGACGTCGTCGTCCTGCTGGACTCGATCACCCGCCTGGGCCGCGCCTACAACCTGGCCGCCCCCGCGTCGGGCCGGATCCTGTCCGGTGGTGTCGACTCGACCGCGCTCTACCCGCCGAAGCGGTTCCTGGGCGCGGCGCGGAACATCGAGGACGGCGGCTCGCTGACCATCTTCGCCACCGCGCTGGTCGAGACCGGCTCGACGATGGACACGGTGATCTTCGAGGAGTTCAAGGGCACCGGCAACGCCGAGCTCAAGCTGGACCGCAAGCTCGCGGACAAGCGGATCTTCCCGGCGATCGACGTCGACGCGTCCGGCACCCGGAAGGAGGAGCTGCTGATGTCCGGCGACGAGTTCGCCATCAGCGTCAAGCTCCGCCGCGTGCTCGCCGCGCTCGACCACCAGCAGGCGATCGAGCTGGTGCTGGGTCAGCTCCGCAAGACCCGCACCAACATCGAGTTCCTCATGCAGGTCCAGAAGACCACGCCGGGGAACTTCGGCAACGACGACTGACCCGCGTCTCGACGCCCGGCCCCGGTGGGAATCCCCGCCGGGGCCGGGTGGTTGAATAGGGCTGTACGCATCCGGCTCCGGTTCACCCACATCCGGGGGCTCCGCCCTCGGAAACCCCCGAACGGCGAGGGGTGTGAGACCCGGCGGCCGATCTTCGAGAGGAACATCCCCATGCGTGAGGGCATCCACCCCCAGTACGTCGAGACCCAGGTCACCTGCGGTTGCGGCAACTCGTTCACCACCCGCAGCACCAAGACCAGCGGCTCGATGACCGTCGAGACCTGCTCCGCCTGCCACCCCTTCTACACGGGCAAGCAGCGGATCCTGGACTCCGGTGGTCGCGTCGCCCGCTTCGAGGCGCGCTACGGCAAGCGCAAGGCCGCCAAGTAGCTTTCCCGTCCGGCGCCCGTCCCCTCCTCAGGGGCCGGGCGCCGTTCGCATGTCAGGGGTGACGACCGGGAGAACGGGGGTACGTGGTGGCGGTGAGCAGCAGCGCGGCAGGCGTGGACGCGCTGATCGACGAGTATGCCGAGCTGGAGACGCGGCTGGCCGATCCGGCGGTGCACGCCGACGCGGCCACCGCCCGCAAGCTCGGCCGGCGCTACGCCGAGCTCGGCCCGGTCGTCGCCGTGGCGCGCGAACTGGCCGGGGCGCGGTCGGACGAGGCCGCCGCCCGCGAGCTGGCCGCCGAGGACCAGGCGTTCGCCGCCGAGGCGGCGGAGATCGCGGAGCGCATCCCGGGCCTGGAGGCCCGGCTCGCCGAGCTGCTGGTCCCGCGCGACCCGCACGACGGCGCCGACGTCGTCATGGAGGTCAAGTCCGGCGAGGGCGGCGAGGAGTCGGCGCTGTTCGCGGGCGACCTCGTGCGCATGTACACCCGCTACGCGGAGCGCCGCGGCTGGAAGGTCGAGGTGCTCGACTCCGTCGGCTCCGACCTCGGCGGCTACAAGGACATCACCCTGCTGCTCAGGTCCCGGACGCCGACGCCGGACGGCGTCTGGTCCGCGCTGAAGTTCGAGGGCGGCGTGCACCGGGTGCAGCGCGTCCCGGTCACCGAGTCGCAGGGGCGCATCCACACCTCCGCCGCCGGCGTGCTCGTCTACCCCGACACCGGTGAGGATGCCGAGGTCGAGGTCGACGAGAACGACATCCGGGTGGACGTGTTCCGCTCGTCCGGGCACGGCGGGCAGAGCGTCAACACCACGGACTCGGCGGTGCGCATCACGCACCTGCCCACCGGGATCGTCGTGAGCTGCCAGAACGAGCGCTCGCAGCTGCAGAACCGGGCGCGCGCCATGGAGGTGCTGCGGTCCCGGCTGCAGGCGCTGCACGAGGCCGAGCAGGCCGCGGCCGCGTCGGCGGAGCGGAAGTCGCAGGTCAGGACGGTCGACCGGTCGGAGCGCATCCGCACGTACAACTTCCCGGAGAACCGGATCTCCGACCACCGGGTGGGCTACAAGGCGCACAACCTCTCCGCGGTGCTCGACGGCGACCTCGACGACGTCGTCGGCGCGCTGACGAGGGCCGAGCGGGCCGAGGCGATCGCCGCCGCCGACGAGGGCACGTGAGGCACGCGTGAGCCGGGAGCCCCTGCGGGTGGCGATCGCGGAGGCCGAGCGGTCGCTGGCGGCGGCAGGGATCGAGTCGCCCCGGGTGGAGGCGGAGTTCCTGGCCTCGCACGTCGTCGGCGTGCCGCGCGGGCGGCTGATGCTGCACCCGCTCGTCGATATGCCGCAGGTGGAGGAGCTGCGCCGGCTCGTCGCCCGGCGCGCCACCCGCGAACCGCTGCAGCACGTCCTCGGCACCGCCGTGCTCGGGCCGGTCGAGGTCGCCGTCGGGCGCGGCGTGTTCACGCCGCGCCCGGAGACCGAACTGCTCCTCGAGTGGGGTCTGCGGCAGCTCCGCGGCGTCGAGAACCCGCTGGTCGTGGACCTGTGCACCGGCACTGCGGCGCTCGCGCTCGCCTTCGCCGAGAGCCGTCCGGACGCGCGGGTGCACGCCGTCGACATCGATCCCGGCGCCCTGAGCTGGGCGCGGCGGAACATCGCGGCGCACGGCGACCGCATCACGCTGCACGCCGCGGACGTCCGCTGGGCGGACCCGCTGCCCGAGCTCGAGGCCCGCGTCGACCTCGTGGTGTGCAACCCGCCGTACGTGCCGGAAGGGACGGCGGTGCCGCCCGAGGTCGCCGAGTGGGACCCGGCCGTCGCCGTGTTCGGCGGGGCGGACGGGCTCGCCCTCATCCCCGCCGTCATCTCGCTGGCCGCGACCCTGCTGCGCTACGGCGGCGGGCTCGCGATCGAGCACGACGACACCCACGGCGAGTCCGTCCCCGCCCTGCTCCGGCGGCGCAAGGTCCTCACGGACGTCCAGGAGCACGCCGACCTCAACGGCCGCCCCCGCTTCGCCACCGCCCGCCGCACCACCCCCCTGTAGGCGAGCGGCGCTCTCGCTCACGCCTCGTGAGCGAAAGTGCCGTTCGTGCATGTCACGGGGGTGCGGGTGAGGCCGTGGGGGCGCGGTCGTAGGGTGCCCGACGTGACTGCTCCGGCCGTTCCCGTCTACGACTGCTCCGACCCCGACGCCCGCCTCGAGGGGCTGGCTGCCGCCGCGCGCGCCGTACGGGCCGGACAGCTCGTCGTGCTGCCGACGGACACCGTGTACGGCCTGGGCTGCGACGCCTTCTCCTCGACCGCGGTCCGCAGCCTGCTCGCCGCCAAGCACCGCGGCCCGGACATGCCGGTGCCGGTGCTGGTCGGGTCGTGGTCCACGATCGACGGCCTGGTCCTCGGCGTCCCCGCGACCGCCCGCGCGCTGATCGAGGCGTTCTGGCCGGGCGGGCTGTCCCTCGTGCTGCCGCACGCGCCGTCGCTGTCCTGGGACCTCGGCTCCACCAAGGGCACCGTGATGCTGCGGATGCCGCTGCACCCGGTGGCGCTCGAGCTGCTCCGCGAGGTCGGCCCCATGGCGGTGAGCAGCGCGAACATCTCCGGCCGCCCGCCCGCGAGCACCGCCGCCGAGGCCCTCGACCAGCTCGCCTCCTCCGTGGCCCTCTACCTCGACGGCGGCCCCAGCGGCGACCCGGTGGCCTCCACCATCGTCGACCTGACCGGCAAGCAGCCCCGCATCCTCCGCGAGGGCGCGGTGACCCGCGCCCAGGTCGCCGAGGTCGTGGGCCAGGACGTCCCCCTCGGCTGACCGGGACACCAGCGCTGTTCGATCATGGTCGGACAGCACTCCCGTCCCACTTCACGATCGCCAACGGCTGAGCCGAACCTGCCTCGCCGCGACGGGAGCGCGCGCACGCTGCGCGCATGGACGACGTTCCGTTCCGCGGATCGGAAGCGGTGGCGGCGGGTCGCCTGACGAAGGCGATGCTGCGGGGACCGCGCTTCCGCAGGCTCTTCCCGGACGTCTACGTGGCCGCGGAGGCCGAGGACAGCGCGGTGCTCCGGGCGCGGGCGGGCTTCCTCCTGGTCGAGCGCTGTGGAGGCGTCGCAGCGGGATGGGCCGCGGCCGAACTCCTCGGCCGGTCCTGCGGTCCACGGAACGCACCGGCGGAGGTCCTGGTCCCCGGGCACGTCCGCGCACACGCCGGCCTCGTCGTGCACCGGGGCACCACCGGCCCGGGCGAGGTCTGGCGGGACGGTGGGTGGGCGGCCACCTCGCCGCTGCGCACCGCATGGGACCTCGCGCGGCGCCTGGACCTGGTCGAGGCCGTGGTCGCGGTCGACGCGCTGGCGCGGCGGAAGCGCCGGCAGCCCGCGCCGTTCGTCCCCGGCGACCTGCTGCGGCTGCGCGAGGCACGGCCCGGAGCACGCGGGTCCGCCCGGCTGGATCGCGTCGTGGCCCTCGCCGATGCGCGTGCCGAGTCGCCGATGGAGACCCGGATGCGGCTCCTGCTCGTCCTGGCCGGGTTGCCGGCGCCCGCCGTGCAGCACGAGATCCGCACCAGGGACGGTCGACGCGTTCGCTTCGACCTGGCCTACCCGGAGGCGCTGCTCGCGATCGAGTACGACGGCGACGAGCACGACGACACGCTCGACCGGCAGCGCGACGCCCGCACCGCACAGCTCGGCTGGCACACCCTCCGTCTGCTGGGCGCGGACGTCCTGCGCACGCCGCAGGCCACGGTCCGCCTGGTCGCCGGCCTCCGCAGCGAGCGCGCCCGCTACCTCGAGCGGGACATCAGAGCTGTCGGCTCATGATCGAACAGCTCCGAGGTCCCACTCAGCTCGGGAGACCCACCTCGGCGGCTAGGCGGGTCGACAGGGCGTGGAAGTGTTCCTCGTGCGCCACGACGACGTTGTGGGTGTGGCCGAAGAGCTCGAAGCCGATGGCGCCGAAGAGGCCCGACCAGGCCAGCACCAGGCGCCCGCCGAGCCCCGTGCCGCCCGGGAGGCCGAGCTCGTCGAGCAGGCCGGGGCGGATGGTGGCGTCGTCGCCGCCGGGCGGGGGAGTGACGGTGCCGGAGGCGATCCCGTCCCGCACCACGCCGGCGAGCACGAGCGCGACCCGTCCCGCCGGGCCCGTGGTGTCCTGCGGGGCCGAGTACCCGGGCACGGGGGAGCCGTAGAGCAGCGCGTACTCGTGCGGGTGCGCCAAAGCCCAGCTCCGGGCTGCGGTGCAGGCCGCGTGCCAGCGGCCCAGCAGGTCCTCCCGCGCGACGGCGGCCTCGGCGAGCTCGGCGGCCTCGCCCAGCGCGTCGTAGCCCTCGATGATCAGCGTGGTGAGCAGGTCGTCCCGGCTGGGGAAGTACCGGTAGACCGCCGACGACACCATCCCCAGCTCCCGCGCGACGGCCCGCAGCGACAGCGCCGCCGCGCCCGAGGTGGCGAGGTGTGTCCGGGCGACGTCGACGATCTCGGCGGTGAGCTGCGCGCGGACGCGCTCGCGGGCCGTCCGGGGCGCGGAGCGGGGGGAGGTCATGGGCGGAGTCTCCCAGCGTCCCGGAGCGGTGTCCACATCAGCGAGCACCGATCCGAAGGCCGTCCTCGTTCGTACCGTCCGTGCACGACCCGGTGACGCTCCGCAGGACCTCGGATTTGTGAGCGGGTCCTCGTCGGACGGGCAGGAACCGCAGGTAGCCTGGTCCACCGTGAGTGCGCACAGCGAGAACGCCCCCGGTCAGGACGTGCCGTTCTGGGGTCCGGACTTCGGAGCCCTGCAGCAGGAGGACCCGGAGATCGCCGGCGTCGTCCTCGACGAGCTGGAGCGCCTCCGCGGCGGACTGCAGCTGATCGCCAGCGAGAACCTCACCAGTCCGGCCGTCCTCGCGGCGCTCGGGTCCACGCTCTCGAACAAGTACGCCGAGGGCTACCCGGGCCGCCGCTACTACGGCGGCTGCCAGGTGGTGGACCAGGCCGAGGAGATCGGCAACGCGCGCACGAAGGCGCTGTTCGGCGCCGAGCACGTCAACCTGCAGCCGCACTCCGGCGCCAGCGCGAACCTCGCCGCCTACGCGGCCTTCGCCAAGCCCGGCGACACCGTGCTGGCCATGGACCTCAAGCAGGGTGGCCACCTCACCCACGGCAGCAAGGTCAACTTCTCGGGCCTCTGGTTCCACGCCGTGTCCTACACGGTCCGCGAGGACTCCGAGCTCATCGACTACGACCAGGTCCGCGACCTGGCGCTGGAACACAAGCCGAAGATCATCATCGCCGGCGCCACGGCCTACCCGCGGCTGATCGACTTCGCGCGGTTCCGCGAGATCGCCGACGAGGTCGGCGCCAAGCTGATGGTCGACGCCGCGCACTTCATCGGCCTGGTCGCCGGCAAGGCGATCCCGTCGCCGGTGCCGTTCGCCGACGTCGTCACCGCGACCACGCACAAGGTCCTGCGCGGCCCGCGCGGCGGCATGATCCTCGCCCGCGAGGAGCACGCGAAGGCGATCGACAAGGCCGTCTTCCCGTTCTCCCAGGGCGGGCCGCTCATGCACTCGGTGGCGGCGAAGGCCGTCGCGATGAAGGAGGCGGCGCAGCCCGCCTACCAGGCCTATGCGAACCAGGTCATCGCCAACGCCCAGGCGCTGGCCAAGGGCCTCGAGGCCGAGGGCATGCGCGCCGTCTCCGGCGGCACCGACACGCACCTCGCGCTGATCGACCTGCGCCCGATCGGCGTGACCGGCGGCGAGGCCGAGGCCCGCTGCGATCTCGCCCGCATCACGCTGAACAAGAACGCCATCCCGTACGACCCGGCCCCGCCGATGAAGCCCTCGGGCATCCGGGTGGGCTCGCCCAGCACGACCACTCAGGGCATGGTCGAGTCGGACATGGCGGAGATCGCCTCGCTGCTGGCGCGCGCCGTCAAGGCGGAGCACGGCACCGCGGCGGGCGACCGCGAGCTCGCGGACGTCGCGGAGGCCGTCTCCAGCCTGGTCTCACGCGCGCCCGCCTACCCGCGCGGCTGACCCGGCCCGCGCGCCCGCGGTGGAGCTCGCCCAGTCCTCGTACGGCCAGTCCTCCTTCGGGTTGGGGCTCCCGATCCGGGAGTACCTGCTGGTCGGGCTGGCCGCCGCCGTCGTGACGTTCCTGCTGGTCGGCCTGGTGCGGGTGCTGGCGCTGCGGCTCGGCGCCGTGGCCTGGCCCCGCGGCCGGGACGTCCACGTCACGCCGACGCCGCGGTGGGGCGGGCTGGCGATGTTCGGCGGCGTGCTCGCCGGCATCGGGCTGGCCGCCCAGCTGCCCGCGCTGCGCCTGGCCTTCGACTACTCGCGGGACGTCCAGGGCGTGCTGCTCGCGGCCGCGCTGCTCGTCGCGGTGGGCGCCCTGGACGACCGCTTCGAGCTCGACGCCGTCACCAAGGCCGCCGGCCAGGTCACCGCGGCGGGCGTGCTGGTGCTGTTCGGCGTGCAGTTCTCGGTGTTCTGGATCCCGTGGGGCGGCGGCGGCACCGGCATCTCCGGCTCGATCCTGTCGCTGGGACCCGAGCAGGGCGTCGTGCTCACGGTGGTGCTGACCGTCGCCCTGGTCAACGCCATGAACTTCGTCGACGGGCTCGACGGGCTCGCCGCCGGCATCGGCCTCATCGCCGCCACAGCGACCTGTGCCTTCGCGATCGGCCTGGTCCGCGAGAACGGCAACGACGCGGCGGCCTACCCGCCCGCGCTGATGGCGTCCGTGCTGGCGGGGGCCTGCCTGGGGTTCCTGCCGCACAACTTCAACCCGGCCCGCATCTTCATGGGCGACTCCGGCTCGATGCTGATCGGGCTCATGCTCGCCGCCGCGACGACGAGCGCGTCGGGCAAGATCCCGATCACCACGACCACGGACGGCACGGACGTCCTGGCGCTCTTCGCCCCGCTCATCGTGCTGGCCGCGGTGGTGTTCGTGCCCCTGCTGGACCTGCTGATGGCGGTCGTCCGGCGCACCCGGGCCGGGATGAGCCCCTTCTCGCCTGACAAGATGCACCTGCACCACCGGCTGCTGGAGATCGGGCACAGCCAGCGGCGCGCGGTGCTCCTGATCTACCTGTGGGCGGGCATCCTCGCGTTCGGCGCGGTGGCGCTCGCCCTGATCGACGACCCTGCCTTCGTGCTGTGGGCGGTCGCGCTCGGCCTGGGCGTGGCGGTGCTCGCCACCGCCGTGCCGCGCGCCCGTACCGCGCGACGGGCCGGGTCCGCGGGGCCGCCCCGCCCCGGCGCCCCGCCGCGAGCCACCGGGCGGACCTGAGACGAGCGGCCCGTCCCGGCCGACGAGGAGTGACCATGAGCGAGAACCCGGACCCCGCCCCCGCGGCCGAGCAGCCGCACGTCCGTACCGTGCTGCGGCTGGCCGCCGCCATGCAGAAGGCCGCGATCGTGGGTGGCGTCGCCGTCAGCGTGGTGGCGCTCGTCCTGTCGGTGCTGCTGCGCGGGGTCCCCGGCCTGATCGGGAGCCTGCTCGGGGTGGTGATCGGGCTGGCCCTCGGGTTCATCGGCACCGCGGTGATGAAGGGGACGGCCCGCGCGACGCCCGGCGGCGTGATGGTGGGCGCGATGGCGTCGTTCGCCGGCAAGTTCGTGATCCTGCTGGTCTTCCTGCTCGTCTTCCGGGGTACGACCCTCTTCGACAACCAGACCTTCGCCTTCAGCCTCCTGGGCGTCACCGTCGGCTGGATCGCCGGCGAGGTGGTCGGGTTCGTGCGCGCGAAGGCTCCGTCCGTCGACGTCTGACGGGGTCTTTCGCACGCATCCGCGCAGGTCGTCGGGCCTCACTCGTTGGGCTGAACGGGTGATGTTGCGGATCCTGTCCGCGGTGTCCGAGATGTCCGTGATGGCGCTCTCACAGCGACGTGCGTCACACGCTCCCGGAACTTCTACAGGCGATAGAGCGACGTCGGGCGCCCGTGGGGGTGCCGGAGGGTAAGGATCGGGCCGCCGGGGGTCGTCACGGCAGGTCGTACCGGGTAAGTGAGCCGTAACCCGGCTGATAGGGTCCCCCGTGATGGAGCAGGAACGGCCGCACAAGGCGAGCGGCGGACCCGGCGGGACGCCGGGGAACACGCCGCCGCCCGGCGAGGCCTGGACCGCTCTGTCGCACCTCCTGACCGGAATCCTCCTCTTCGGGGGAATCGGGTGGGCGGTGGACGAACTGCTCGACCTACGGGGCTTCACCGTGGCCGGCCTGCTGGTCGGTACGGCGGCCTCGATGTACTTGATCTACGTCAGGTACGTTAAGTCCTGATCGTCTCGATTCCGCAGGGTCCGGCTCCCCGGACGGCGGAACCGGAAGGAGCATTGGGTGACCACGACGGCCACCGCCCCGGCGCCGGGGTTCGAAGCCCCGGGGGTCGAGGACTTCCAGCTGCCGCCGGTCTTCGGGCCCGTGACCAAGCCGGTCCTGGAGCTCGTGCTCGCGGCGGTCATCATCGCCGCGTTCTTCCTGGTGGCCGTGCGCAGGCCCGCGCTCGTGCCGGGGAAGACGCAGTTCCTCGGCGAGGCCTTCCACGGCCTCGTCCGGAACACGATCGCGCGGGACATGATCGGCGGGCGCGACTTCGTCAAGTACGTGCCGTTCCTGACCGCGCTGTTCGCCTTCATCCTGGTGAACAACCTGTTCGGGATCATTCCGTTCATCCAGTTCCCCACCTTCTCGCACCCGGGCGTGCCCTACGCGTTGGCGGCGCTCGTGTACGTCGTGTTCACGTACGCGGGCATCAAGAAGCACGGGTTCGGCGGCTACGTGCGCCTGTCGACCTGGCCTCCGGACGTGCCGTGGTGGGTCCGGATCATCCTCACGCCGATCGAGTTCCTGTCGAACCTGGTCCTGCGGCCGGTCACGCTGTCGCTGCGGCTCTTCGGCAACATGTTCGCCGGCCACCTGCTGCTGCTGCTGTTCGTCCTGGGTGGCGAGTACATGCTGCTGCACGCGGGGGACTGGCAGCTGAAGGTGCTGTCCCCGTTCGCCTTCCTGATGGCGATCGTCTTCACGTTCTTCGAGGCGTTCGTGCAGGTCATCCAGGCGTACATCTTCGTCATGCTCACGGCGTCGTACATCGGCACCGTCCTCGCGGACGACCACTAGGTCCCGTCGAGTCCCACCCCAGAGACCCTTCGGAACCGCGGGACGGCCGCGGACCCGGATCGAAAGGAAAGCGCAATGATCACCGGTAACCTGAACGCCATCGGCTACGGCCTCTCGGCCATCGGCCCGGGTATCGGCGTCGGCATCGTCTTCGCGGCCTTCATCAACGGCGTCGCCCGCCAGCCGGAGGCCCGTGGCCAGCTCCAGGGCATCGCGTTCATCGGCTTCGCCCTCTCCGAGGCCCTCGCGATTCTGGGCCTGGTGCTCGCCTTCGCCCTCTGACGCACCCCCTGAACCACAGGTGACGCGGAGGAGCACACCATGACAATCGCCGCGGAGGAGCTGAACCCGCTCGTCCCGCACCTCGCCGAGATCATCGTCGGTCTCGTCGCGTTCGGCCTGCTGTTCTGGGTCCTCGCGAAGACCGTGTTCCCGCAATTCGAGAAGCTGTACGCGGAGCGCACGGACCAGATCGAGGGCGGCCTCAAGCGGGCCGAGTCGGCGCAGGCCGAGGCCGATGCGCTGAAGAAGAAGTACGAGGACCAGCTCGCCGGTGCGCGGGCCGAGGCGGCGCGCATCCGCGACGACGCCCGGGCCGAGGCCCAGCAGATCAAGGCCGAGCTGCGCACCGAGGCCGAGGACGAGGTCGCGCGGATCCGGGCGCGTGCCGAGGAGCAGGTCGTGGCGCAGCGCGAGGCCGCGGAGCGTTCGCTCCGCGGCGAGATCGGTGGCCTGTCCGCCGAGCTGGCCGAGCGCATCCTCGGGTCGGAGCTCGCCGACCCGTCGCGCCGGTCGGCCACCGTCGACAGCTTCCTCTCGGAGCTCGACGCGATGGCCCCGCCCCAGACGACCGGGGCGAGCTGATGGCGCTCGTCCTGGCCGCCACCAGCCGCGAGTCGCTGGGCGAGGTCTCGCAGCGGTTCGAGACCCGACTCGGCCCGCTCGCCGCGGGGGACCGGCAGAAGCTGGGCGAGGAGCTCTACGCCGTCACCCGGCTGCTGGTCGCCGAGCGCAGCCTGCGCCGGGCCTTCTCGGACCCGGCCACCTCGTCGGAGCAGCGCGGCCGGCTCGCCGGCAACGTGCTCGCCGGCAAGGTCTCGCCGGCCACCCTGGAGAGCGTCGGGGACCTGGTCGGGGCCCGCTGGTCCGGCCCGGCCGACCTGGTCGAGGCGACCGAGTCGCTGGCCCGCACCGCGCTGCTGGCCGCCGCCGAGAAGCAGCGCGCCCTCGACGACGTCGAGGACCAGCTGTTCCGGTTCGGCCGGATCCTGGAGCGCGAGCCGCAGCTCACGGCCCTGCTGTCCGACGCGGCCGTGCCGGCGGACAACCGGGTCCGGCTGCTGGACTCGGTGCTGGGCACCAAGGTCTATCCGGTCACCGCGGCCCTGCTGCGGGACCTGGTGCGGACCCCGCGGGCCCGGCACCTCGACGTCGCCGCGGAGGAGCTGTCCGAGCTCGCCGCGGCCCGGCGCAACCGCTCGGTCGCCTACGTGCGCACGGCGGTCGCCCTGAGCGAGGCGCAGGAGCAGCAGCTCAGCGCGTCCCTCACGCGCCTCTACGGCCGGGACATCGCGTTGCAGGTGGAGCTCGACGAGAGCCTGCTGGGCGGCATGGTCATCAGGGTCGGCGACGAGGTCATCGACGGCAGCGTGTCCGGCAAGCTCGCCGCGGCCCGCCGGTCGATCCCGAGCTGACCGCCCCACGTTTCGAAGAGAAGGAACAGACGACAGCCATGACAGAGCTGACGATCTCCCCGGAGGAGATCCGGAGTGCGATCTCCAGCTACGTCTCGTCGCTGGAGACCGGGACCTCCCGCGAAGAGGTGGGCACCGTCTCCGACACCGGTGACGGCATCGCCCACGTCGAGGGCCTGCCCTCGGCGATGACCAACGAGCTCCTCGAGTTCGCGGGGGGCGTGCGGGGTGTCGCGCTGAACCTCGACGCGCGGGAGATCGGCGCCGTGATCCTGGGCGACTACGCCGGGATCGAGGAGGGCCAGCAGGTCAAGCGGACCGGCGAGATCCTCTCGGTGCCGGTCGGCGACAAGTTCCTCGGCCGGGTCATCGACCCGCTGGGCGCCCCGATCGACGGCCTGGGCGACATCGAGGCCGAGGGCCGCCGCGTGCTGGAGCTCCAGGCCGCCTCCGTGATGGAGCGCCAGGAGGTCCGCGAGCCGCTGCAGACCGGCATCAAGGCCATCGACGCGATGACCCCCATCGGCCGCGGCCAGCGTCAGCTGATCATCGGCGACCGCAAGACCGGCAAGACCGCGGTCTGCGTCGACACGATCATCAACCAGCGGCAGAACTGGGAGTCGGGCGACCCCAAGAAGCAGGTCCGCTGCATCTACGTCGCCATCGGCCAGAAGGGTTCCACGATCGCCGGTATCCGGCAGTCGCTGGAGGACGCGGGCGCGCTCGAGTACACGACGATCGTCGCGGCCCCGGCGTCCGACCCGGCCGGCTTCAAGTGGCTCGCCCCGTACACCGGCTCGGCGCTCGGCCAGCACTGGATGTACGCCGGCAACCACGTGCTCATCGTCTTCGACGACCTGTCGAAGCAGGCCGAGGCGTACCGCGCGATCTCGCTGCTGCTGCGCCGCCCGCCGGGCCGCGAGGCCTACCCGGGCGACGTCTTCTACCTGCACTCCCGCCTGCTGGAGCGCTGCGCCAAGCTGTCGAACGACCTCGGCGCGGGCTCGATGACCGGCCTCCCGATCATCGAGACCAAGGCGAACGACGTGTCGGCGTACATCCCGACGAACGTCATCTCCATCACCGACGGCCAGGTCTTCCTCGAGTCGGACCTGTTCAACCAGGGTGTCCGGCCGGCGATCAACGTCGGCATCTCGGTCTCCCGGGTCGGCGGCTCGGCGCAGATCAAGGCGATGCGGTCGGTGTCCGGCTCGCTGCGCCTGGACCTGTCGCAGTACCGCGAGCTGGAGGCCTTCGCCGCCTTCGGTTCGGACCTCGACGCCGCGTCGGCCGCCGCGCTGGGCCGCGGCGAGCGCCTGGTGGAGCTGCTCAAGCAGTCGCAGTACGCCCCGTTCGCGGTCGAGGACGAGGTCGTCTCGATCTGGCTCGGCACCTCCGGCCAGCTCGACACCGTCCCGGTCGGCGACGTCTCGCGCTTCGAGAGCGAATTCCTCGACCACCTGCGGCGCAACCACGAGGGCGTCCTCGCCGAGATCCGGGACACCGGGCTCCTGAAGGACGAGAACGTGGACCGGCTCAAGGGCCTGGTGGACGAGTTCAAGAAGAACTTCACCGCGTCCGACGGCTCCTCCGTGGTCAAGGAGGAGAAGGCCGAGGCCCTCGACGAGGACCAGGTCGACCAGGAGACGGTCAAGGTCAACAAGCCGGCGCCGGCTTCGAGCTGACGGGTAGGGACCGATGGCGGCACAGATCCGTGTGCTGCGGCGGCGGATCAGGTCGACGCAGTCCATCAAGAAGATCACGCGCGCGATGGAGCTCATCGCGACCTCCCGGATCGCGAAGGCCCGGGCGCGCGTCGAGGAGGCCAAGCCGTACGCCGAGCAGATGACGGCCACGCTCACCGAGCTGGCCAGCAACTCGGCGCTCGACCACCCCCTCCTCGTCGAGCGGGAGAACCCGAAGCGTGCCGCGGTCCTCGTCGTGACGAGTGATCGTGGCCAGGCCGGCGGCTACAACGCCAACGTGCTCAAGGAGGCCGAGCAGCTCCAGTCGCTCCTGCGCGACCAGGGCAAGGAGCCGGTGCTCTACGTCGTCGGGCGCAAGGGCGTGAACTACTACCGGTTCCGCCGGCGGCCGATCGAGGCCTCCTGGACCGGGTTCTCGGAGCAGCCGAACTACGAGAACGCCGCCGAGGTGGCGCGGACCCTGGTGAAGGCGTTCATGGCGGGTGCGGACGACACCGAGGACTCCGACGGCGACGACGGGGTCCGCGGCGTCGACGAGCTGCACCTCGTCTACACGCAGTTCCGCAACATGGTGAACCAGGTGCCGCAGGCGCGGCGGATGGCGCCGATGGAGGTCGAGTACGTCGGCGAGGGCGACGGGGTCGACGCCACGACGTCCGAGACCGAGACGGGCGGCGCGACGGGTGTCCGGCCGGGTGAGTCGGGCCCCTCGGCGGGCGACGGCCCGGCGCGGCTCTACGCGTTCGAGCCGAGTGCGGACGTGCTGTTCGACGCGCTCCTGCCGAAGTACGTCGGGGCGCGGTTGTTCGCGGCGATGCTCGAGTCGGCGGCGTCGGAGTCGGCCAACCGGCAGCGGGCCATGAAGGCCGCGACCGACAACGCGAACGAACTCATCCGTACCCTGACGCTGGAGGCCAACCAGGCCCGTCAGGCCCAGATCACCCAGGAGATCAGCGAGATCGTCGGTGGCGCCGACGCTCTCGTCAGCGCAGGAAGTGAGAGCTGATGACCGCCACCGTTGAGAACACGGCCGCCGGCACGACAACGGGCCGCGTCGTCCGGGTCACGGGCCCGGTCGTCGACGTCGAGTTCCCGCGCAACGCCGTCCCGGACCTCTACAACGCCCTCCAGGTGAAGGTGGAGTTCGGCGACCTGGCGAAGACGCTGACCCTGGAGGTCGCCCTGCACCTGGGCGACAACCTGGTCCGCGCGATCTCCATGCAGCCGACGGACGGCCTCGTCCGTGGCCAGGCGGTCGAGGACCTCGGCCGACCCATCTCGGTGCCGGTCGGCGACCAGGTCAAGGGGCACGTGTTCAACGCGCTCGGCGACTGCCTGGACGACGCGGACTTCAAGCCGACCGGTGACCTGTGGAGCATCCACCGCAAGGCGCCGAACTTCGACCAGCTCGAGGGCAAGACCGAGATGCTGGAGACCGGCATCAAGGTCATCGACCTGCTCACCCCGTACGTGCAGGGCGGGAAGATCGGCCTGTTCGGCGGCGCCGGCGTGGGCAAGACGGTGCTCATCCAGGAGATGATCACCCGTGTCGCCAAGAACTTCGGTGGTACGTCGGTGTTCGCCGGTGTCGGCGAGCGCACCCGTGAGGGCAACGACCTCATCACCGAGATGACCGAGTCCGGCGTCATCAACGACACCGCGCTGGTGTTCGGGCAGATGGACGAGCCGCCGGGCACGCGTATGCGCGTCGCCCTGTCGGCGCTGACGATGGCGGAGTACTTCCGCGACGAGCAGGACCAGGACGTGCTGCTCTTCATCGACAACATCTTCCGGTTCACCCAGGCCGGCTCCGAGGTCTCCACGCTGCTGGGCCGCATGCCCTCCGCGGTGGGCTACCAGCCGACCCTGGCGGACGAGATGGGCGAGCTGCAGGAGCGGATCACCTCGACCCGCGGCCGCTCGATCACCTCGATGCAGGCGATCTACGTGCCCGCGGACGACTACACCGACCCCGCGCCGGCCACCACGTTCGCCCACCTGGACGCGACGACGGAGCTCTCCCGCCCCATCTCGCAGAAGGGCATCTACCCGGCGGTGGACCCGCTGACCTCGACCTCGCGGATCCTGGACCCGCAGTACATCGGCGAGGAGCACTTCCGCGTCGCCAACGAGGTCAAGCGGATCCTGCAGAAGTACAACGACCTGCAGGACATCATCGCGATCCTCGGTATCGACGAGCTGTCCGAGGAGGACAAGCAGCTCGTCGGCCGGGCCCGCCGGATCGAGCGCTTCCTGTCGCAGAACCTGCTGGTCGCCGAGCAGTTCACCGGCCAGCCGGGCTCGACGGTCCCCCTCAAGGAGACCATCGAGTCGTTCGACAAGATCGCCAAGGGCGAGTTCGACGACGTGCCCGAGCAGGCCTTCTTCCTCTGCGGTGGTCTCGAGGACCTCGAGAAGAACCGCAAGAAGCTCGAGGGCTGACCGTATGGCTGAGATGACCGTGGAGCTGGTCGCGGTCGAGCGGCGGCTCTGGTCGGGCGAGGCGAGCTTCGTACTCGCCCGCACGACCGAGGGTGAGCTGGGCATCATGCCCGGCCACGAGCCCACGCTCGCGCAGCTCGAGGAGGCGGGCGTCGTCCGGATCGACCCGGTGGACGGCTCGCCGCTCACCGTGGCCGTGCACGGTGGCTTCCTGTCGATCTCGCCGGAGCGCGTGTCGATCCTGGCCGAGTTCGCCGAGCTGGCCGACGAGATCGACGTCAGCCGCGCCCGTGCTGCGCTCGACCGCGCGGACACGTCGGACGAGGAGGGCGCGGCCGCGCGCAAGCGGGCCGAGGTACGGCTGCGGGCGGCCGAGTCCGCCGCGGCCGGGCAGTAGGCCCGGACAGCAGGCGGGAGCGTCGACACAACAGTGGCCGGGACCGTGGCGATCGTCGTCGGGGCCGTGCTGCTGCTCGCGTGCCTGCTGCTGGGCTGGCTCGCCGTACGGCGGGTACGACTCATGCGGGGCGGCGGTGTGGACCTGTGTCTGCGCCGCCGCTTCGCCGTCACGGACTGGCACTTCGGCGTCGGGCGCTACCGGGGGGACGAGTTCGCCTGGTACCGGCTGACGAGCTTCCGGGTGGGCCCGACCGTCGCCATCGACCGCACCGAGGTCGAGATCGTGGACAGGCGGGGCCCGTTGCCCGAGGAGTCCTTCGCCATCCCCTACGCCGCCGCGGTGCTCCGCTGCCGGGACCACGGCGAGGACGTCGAGCTGGCCATGTCCCAGGACGTCCTCACCGGCTTCCTGGCCTGGCTCGAGGCCACGCCGCCGGGCCGCAGCACTGGCTACCGGCAGGCCAGCTGACCGGACCTGCCCTTCGGGCCGGGGCCCGCGCGCGCGGCGCCGGTTAGGCTCGGCCCATGGCCGTGCACCTGACCAGGATCTACACCAAGACCGGCGACGACGGGACCACCGCGCTCGGCGACTTCAGCCGGGTCCCGAAGACGAGTGTCCGGCTCGCGGCCTACGCCGACACGGACGAGTGCAACGCGGCCGTCGGCGTCGCGGTGACCGTCGGGCAGCTCGACGAGCGGCTGCTCGTGCCGCTGCGACAGGTCCAGAACGACCTGTTCGACGTGGGCGCGGACCTCTGTGCGCCGATCGTCCCCGACCCGGAGTACCCGCCCCTGCGGATCGACGAGAAGTACGTCACCCGGCTCGAGGGCTGGTGCGACGAGTTCAACGCGGACCTGCCGAAGCTGGCGTCGTTCATCCTCCCCGGCGGCACGCCCGGCGCGGCGTACCTGCACGTCGCCCGCACGGTCGCGCGGCGGGCGGAGCGCAGCGTCTGGGCGCTCCTGGAGACGGACGCCGAGCGGACCAACCCGCTGACCGCCAAGTACCTCAACCGGCTCTCCGACCTGCTGTTCATCCTCTGCCGCGCCGCGAACCCGGCGGGCGACGTGCTCTGGCAGCCGGGTGGGCCCGAGGGCGGGAGCTGAGCCGGGAGCCGATACCGTCGGGCGTCGTGACGGAGCATTTCGCGGTCCGCGGCGGCGCCCGGTTGTCCGGGACGGTCGACGTCGTCGGGGCCAAGAACAGCGTGCTGAAGCTGATGGCGGCGGCGCTGCTGGCCGAGGGCACGACGACCATCACGAACTGCCCCGAGATCCTCGACGTCCCGCTGATGGCGGACGTGCTGCGCAGCCTCGGCTGCACGGTCGAGGTCGTGGGGGACACGGTCACCATCGACGTGCCGGCCCAGCCGGGCGCCCAGGCGGACTACCGCTCGGTGTCGCGGCTGCGGGCCTCGGTGTGCGTGCTGGGCCCCCTGGTGGCCCGCTGCCGCAAGGCCGTCGTCCCGCTGCCCGGTGGTGACGCCATCGGCTCGCGGCCGCTCGACATGCACGCCAACGGGCTGCGGAAGCTGGGCGCGACCACGGAGATCGAGCACGGCCGTGTCGTCGCGCAGGCGGACGACCTGCACGGCGCGCAGATCTGGCTGGACTTCCCGAGCGTCGGGGCCACCGAGAACATCCTCATGGCGGCCGTGCTGGCCGAGGGGACCACGGTCATCGACAACGCCGCCCGTGAGCCCGAGATCGTGGACCTGTGCGTGATGTTGCAGCAGATGGGCGCCAAGCTCGAGGGCGTCGGCTCGTCGACGCTCACGGTGCACGGCGTCCCCGTCCTGCAGCCCACCACCCACCGCGTGATCGGCGACCGGATCGTCGGCGCCACCTGGGCCTTCGCCGCGGTGATGACCCGCGGCGAGGTCACCGTGCGGGGGGTCGACCCGCACCACCTCGAGCTCGTCCTGGACAAGCTGCGCAGCGCGGGCGCGGAGACCCGCACGGGCGTCGACGAGTTCTCGGTGTCGATGGCCGGGCGGCCCCTGGCCGTCGACTTCGTGACGCTGCCCTACCCGGGCTTCGCCACGGACCTGCAGCCGATGGCGATCGCGCTGTCCGCGGTGGCCGACGGCACGTCCATGATCACCGAGAACGTGTTCGAGGCGCGGTTCCGGTTCGTCGACGAGATGGTGCGGCTGGGTGCCGACGCCCGCACGGACGGCCACCACGCCGTCGTCCGCGGGGTGGAGCAGCTCTCCAGCGCCCCGGTGTGGGCCAGCGACATCCGGGCCGGCGCCGGCCTCGTGCTCGCCGGGCTGTGCGCGGAGGGCGTGACCGAGGTGTGGGACGTCGACCACATCGACCGCGGGTACCCCCGGTTCGTCGAGAACCTGGCGTCGCTGGGCGCCGACATCCGGCGGGTCTCGGCCGACCCCGAGCGGTAGCGGCCGGCGTTCCCTCCGACGGACTAGCCCGGGATGCCGGATCCCACCCGGCGTGCGACAGTCCGCGTCACCTCCGGGTGATACCTCACCCGGACGCATGACCGCGGAGGAACCGATGACCGACGTCAGCCCGGACCGCTCGTCCCGCACCTCGCGCAGGCACGGTGCGGGGCGGAGTCCGGACGGCACGCCGGACCGGGCGTCGGAGCGGCCGGACCAGTCGTCGAGCAGCGGCGTCGGCGAGAAGGTGGGCGAGGTCGCCGGGTCCGTCGGCACCGCCGCCCGCGGGGCGCACCGGCACGCCGCGAAGGCTTCCCACAGCGAACCCGTGCGGAAGGGCGCGCGGGTCGGGATCGCCGCCAACGGCGTGGTGCACCTGCTCATCGCGTGGCTGGCGCTGCAGGTGGCGCTGGGCGGGGGCGGTCAGGCGGACCAGAGCGGCGCGATCACCACACTCGCGCAGCAGCCGTTCGGACGGGTGCTGCTGTGGGTGCTGTTCGTCGGGTTCGTGGCCGTGGTGCTGTGGCGGCTGTCGACCGCGCTGTTCGGCTTCGGCTACGTCGAGGACAAGAAGAAGAAGCTGGTCAAGCGCCTGACCAGCGCCGGCCAGGCCGTCGTCTACGCCGCCCTCGCGGTCCTCACCGTGCGCGCGGCGGTCCAGGGGAACGCGGGTGGCGGCGGGGGCAGCCAGGCCACCGCGGGCGTGCTCGGCCTCCCGGGCGGCCAGGTCATCGTCGGGATAGTGGGTGTCGGCGTGATGATCGGCGGCGGCGTGATGATCTGGCACGGCGCGAAGAAGAAGTTCACCGAGGACCAGGACCTCGCCGGCGTCCATCCGCACGCGCGGAAGGTCGACGAGCGCACCGGCCAGGTCGGCTTCATCGCGAAGGGGATCGCGATCGGCATCCTGGGCGGGCTGATCGTCTCCGCGGCGATCACGTTCGACCCGGCCAAGGCCAACGGGCTCGACAGCGCGCTCAAGACCCTCGCCGACCAGCCCTTCGGCGTCGTGCTGCTCGGTCTCGTGGCGCTCGGGATCGCGGCCTACGGCATCTTCTGTTTCTTCGACGCCAAGTACCACCGGGTCTGACGGCGTACCACCGGGTCTGACGGCCCGGCCGATCGGACGGTGTGACCGGCCGGGTGCGTACTTTTCCGCGCAAGTCGCGTACTTTTCCACCCAGACAGGTGTGACGACGTCCGTTCGTCGGGGGTGGCAGAGGCTACCGGCCAGTACGATCCGGGGGTCTTCGACGTGGAGGTGTCCGGTGCCGTACCCGACCGATCGAGAGCGCGACCGCCCCTGGGTGATCCGGACCTATGCCGGTCACTCGTCGGCGGAGAAGTCCAACGCGCTCTACCGGCGCAATCTCGCCAAGGGGCAGACGGGGCTGTCCGTCGCGTTCGACCTGCCGACGCAGACCGGCTACGACCCGGACGACGAGCTCGCCAAGGGTGAGGTCGGCAAGGTCGGCGTGCCGGTCAGTCACATCGGCGACATGCGCACGCTCTTCGACGGCATCCCGGTCGCCGAGGCCAACACCTCGATGACCATCAACGCCCCGGCGATGTGGCTGCTCGCGCTCTACGTCGCCGTCGCCGAGGAGCAGGCCGAGGCCTCCGGGCTCGACCACGCCGAGGTGCGCGCCAAGCTGGCCGGCACGACGCAGAACGACATCGTCAAGGAGTACCTGTCCCGCGGGACGTACGTGTTCCCGCCGGCGCCGAGCCTGCGGCTGATCACGGACATGGTGGCCTGGTCGGTCACCGAGATCCCGAAGTGGAACCCGATCAACATCTGCAGCTACCACCTGCAGGAGGCGGGCGCCACGCCGGCGCAGGAGCTGGCCTACTCGCTCTCCACCGCCATCGCGGTGCTGGACTCGGTGCGCGACTCGGGGCAGGTGCCGCAGGAGCGGTTCGGCGACGTCGTCGGGCGGATCTCGTTCTTCGTCAACGCCGGGCTACGGTTCGTCGAGGAGATGTGCAAGATGCGCGCCCTCGGCCGGCTGTGGGACACGATCACCCGCGAGCGCTACGGCGTCGAGAACCCGAAGCAGCGGCGGCTGCGCTACGGCGTGCAGGTCAACTCGCTGGGGCTCACCGAGGCCCAGCCGGAGAACAACGTCCAGCGGATCGTGCTGGAGATGCTCGCGGTCACGCTGTCCCGGGACGCGCGCGCCCGGGCGATCCAGCTGCCCGCGTGGAACGAGGCGCTCGGCCTCCCGCGGCCGTGGGACCAGCAGTGGGCGCTGCGCATGCAGCAGGTGCTCGCGTTCGAGACGGACCTGCTCGAGTACGAGGACATCTTCGACGGCTCGCACGTCATCGAGGCCAAGGTGGCCGAGCTGGTCGACGCCGCGCAGGCGGAGATCGACCGGGTGCAGGAGATGGGCGGCGCGGTCGCGGCCGTCGAGAACGGGTACATGAAGGGCGAGCTGGTCACCTCGCTCGCCGAGCGCCGGCGCCGCATCGAGTCCGGCGAGGACGTGGTGGTCGGCGTCAACAAGTTCGACACCACGGAGCCCAGCCCGCTGCAGGGCGAGGGCGGGGCGATCGAGACCGTCGACCCGGCCACCGAGGCCGCCGCGATCGCCGCGATCGAGGAGTGGCGGGCATCGCGGGACCAGGCCGCGGTGTCCGAGGCGCTGACGAGGCTCCAGGACGCGGCCAAGACGGACGAGAACCTCATGCAGGTCTCGATCGACTGCGCCAAGGCGGGCGTGACGACCGGCGAGTGGGCCGGGGCGCTGCGCGAGGTGTTCGGGGAGTTCCGGGCGCCGACCGGGGTGTCGGCGGCCGTCGCTTCGGGGGAGGCGGCCGTGGAGATCGCAGAGGTGCGCGAGCGGGTCCGGGCGACCGGCGACGAGCTGGGCTCGCGGCTGCGCATGCTGGTGGGCAAGCCGGGGCTCGACGGGCACTCCAACGGCGCCGAGCAGGTCGCCGTCCGTGCCCGGGACGTCGGCTTCGAGGTCGTCTACCAGGGCATCCGCCTCACCCCGGCCCAGATCGTCGCGGCCGCGGTGCAGGAGGGCGTGCACGTCGTGGGGCTGTCGGTGCTGTCCGGCTCGCACCTCGAGGTCGTGCCCGCGGTCGTCGAGGGCCTGCGGGCCCAGGGCGCGGACGACGTCCCGGTCATCGTCGGCGGCATCATCCCGGCCGAGGACGCCGCGGCCCTTCGCGAGAAGGGGGTGGCGGCGATCTTCACGCCGAAGGACTACCAGCTCACCGAGATGATGGACGAGATCGTCACCCTCGTCCGCCGGGAGCACGGTCTGGACTGAGCCCGCGATCCGGGCGGGGTCGTCGGAGCGTGATCCACGGTGGGGAAGCGGAACGTTCGACGTCCGCCCCGGATGTGGATCACGGTGCGCCGGGCGACATCGGCCCGTTCATGATCACGATCTGGGCGGTGTCGCCCCCGCTGACCGAGACCCTGCTCGCCAGGACCGTGATCACTGCGGATGATCCATGACCGGGCAGCGGAACGTTCGGCTTCCGGCCGTTCCGCTGCCGAGGTGTGGATCTTGGCGGGTCGCTGACCCGCCCTCGGACGTCGGCGAGGTGTGGAGGGCGCGAGCGGGTGTGCGGGCGGGGAGCTGCGTCGGCTGCGGAGTCGGGTGAGCTGATCGCCTCCGGCGCTTCGCACACCCGGTCGCGCCGGCCACAGCCCGTCGACTGTGCAGCGAACCCAGCGGGTGTGGGAATTGGTCACCGGGGGTGTGTCGCGCTGGTCGGGGTGCGCCGCGCTCACCAGCATGTGGGTGCCGTCGGGTGTGCCGCGCTCACCGACGTGTGCCGGGGCGCCACCGGGTGTGCGGGGATGCCGTGCTCGACCGCACGTTCGGGCTTTTGAGGGCGTCTCGCCGGCTCGTGGGTGTGGCGGTGGGTGCGGCCGCGCTCAGGGCTCCTCGCGCTCCTCGCCCCGGCGGCGGAAGAAGCTGAAGCCGGGGATGCCGTTGATGGCCTGCCGGACGCCCTTGAGCTCCTCGAGCAGCTCGTGGACGTCCGGGCCGACCCGGTCGAGCGTGGCGAGGATCGGCATGATGTCGGTCTCGAGGTGCTCGGTGAGCGCCGGGAGCTGGTCGACCATGCGGATCGCGGCGTGCAGCTCCTCCTCGGAGAACTCGTCGACGAACTTCGTCGCCAGCGGCGCGGCCCGCTCCGCGATGGGGCGGTAGGTCGCCAGGAGGGCGCCCGCCTGCTCGCTGAGGCCGGAGGCGTCGCCGACCAGCTTGTCGGCGCGCTCGGCGACCGCGGTGGCCCGCTCGATCACCCCGGAGGCGTCGTCGGCGACCGAGCCCGCGTTGGTGACGATGGTCCGGGCGTCGTCCGCCACCGAGCCCGCGGAGGCGGCGAGGCGTTCGGCGTCGGCCGCCACGGCCCCGACCCGCGTGATCAGTTCCTCGGCCGATCCGGCGGTCTCGGTCACCCGCGTGATCAGTTCCTCGGCGGACTCGGCGGTGCCGGCGACGCGGCCGATGAGCGACTCGGCGGACTCGGCGGTGGCGGAGACCCGGGTGATCAGGCCCTCGGCCGACTCGGCCGTTCCGGAGACCCGCGTGATCAGCTCCTCGGCGGACTCGGCGGTGCCGGCGACGCGGCCGATGAGCGACTCGCCGGACTCGGCGGTGGCGGAGACCCGGGTGATCAAACCCTCGGCCGACTCGGCCGTTCCGGAGACCCGTGTGATCAGCTCGTCCGCGCTGCCCGCCGTGCTGGTGACCTGCGCGATCAGCTCGTCGGCCGTACCCGCGGTCCCGCGGACTCCCGCGACGAGCCCCTCGGCCTCCTCCGCGACCACCCCGACGCGGGCGACGAGCGCCTCGGCGTCGGACGCGGTGGTGGTGACCCGGGTGATCAGGGCCGTCGCCTCGGTCACGACACGGTCCACGCGCCCCACGAGACCCTCCGCCGTCCCGGCGACGAGCTCGACCCGGCCGATCAGGCCGTCGGCCCGGTCCGCGACGCCCTCGACGCGGTCGAGCAGGCCCTCGACCCGGCCCGCGATGCCGTTGACCCGGGCGAGCAGGGTGGAGACCTCGTCGAGCAGCCCGACGGTCCGCTCCGGCATCCCGGCCGCGACGCCGACCGCCTCGCCGGTCCACCCGGCGAAGGCCCGCGCCCCGTCGAGCAGGTCCGCGGGACCCGGGACGGGCAGGCCGGCGATGCGAAGTGCCATGCGGCGATCCTCCCGTATTCGCGCCGCCCCGGCCGGGTCACCCGCGTCCGGCGGGCCGCGGCGATCACTCTCCGGCACCGCCGCCGCCCCCGGTCGGTGCGGTACGTCGCCGTTCGTCACAGTCGCGTAACGACCGTGGGTAACCGCCGCCAGCCTTTGACCAGTCATGATCGACCACCTACGTTCGATCTCCGTTGCCGGTCTTCGGCGCAGGGGGTGTGCCCGGTCCGGCCAGCTCGAGACGACGTCGTCGACAGCCGAAGGGGTGCCTGCCATGTCCGGATCCGCCTGGACCCGCCGTGATTTCTTCCGCCGCAGCGCGATCGCGGGGGCCGTCGCCATCGGGGGGCCGGCGCTGCTGTCGGCCTGCACCCAGACCAGCACCGGTGGTTCCGGGGCCGGTGGCACGCTCGACCGCGCGAAGTCCGCCGGCACGATCAAGGTGGGTATCGCCAACGAGGCGCCCTACGGCTTCACCGACAGCACCGGGAAGGTGACCGGCGAGTCGGTCGAGGTGGGCCGCGCGGTGCTGAGGAGCCTGGGGATCAACGACATCCAGGCGACCACCGTGGACTTCGGCTCGCTCATCCCCGCGCTCAACGCCAACCAGTTCGACATGGTCACCGCGGGCATGTTCATCAACCCCCAGCGCTGCCAGAACGCGGCGTTCTCCACCCCGGACTACACCGCGCCGACGGCCTTCCTCGTGCCGACCGGCAACCCGGACGGCGTGGCCACCTTCGAGGACATCAAGAACAAGAACCTCCGGCTCGCGGTCCTCAGTGGTGCCGTCGAGCAGGGGTACGCGCAGAAGAGCGGCGTGCCGGACAGCCAGATCCAGGTGTTCGACTCGCAGAACACGCTCCTGCAGGCCGTGACCACGGACCGGGCCGACGCGGCGGCGCTGACGAACATCTCGCTCAACGACGTCGTCGCCAAGAACCCCGGCTCGAACGTCGAGGTGACCAAGGGCTTCTTCCCGACGATCGACGGGGCCCAGACGGTCTCCGCCGGCGCCTTCGTGTTCCGCAAGGCCGACACCGACCTCCTCAACGCCTTCAACACGGAGCTGACGAAGCTGCACCAGAGCGGACAGTGGCTGCAGATCGTGACGCCGTTCGGGTTCACCGAGGACAATCTGCCGGGCGCGGACGTCACGACCGAGAAGCTCTGCGCGGCGGCCTGAGCGTCCGGCTCGGTCCACGGTGGAGAACCTCCCGCAGATCGTCGGCGTCCTGTCCGACGGCATCCCCGAGACCGTCATCGCGACGCTCGGGGGCGTGCTGCTGACGATCGTCCTGTCGGTCGGCGCGGGCCTGCTGCTGCTCTCGTCGTCGCGCACCGTGCGCGGCGTGACCCGGGTGTACGTGGAGGGCTTCCGCGGCACGTCCGAGGTGGTCCAGCTGTTCTGGATCTACTTCGTGCTCCCCGTGCTGGTGGGCTTCCAGCTGGTGCCCCTCTTCGCCGGCATCGTGGTGCTGGGGCTCAACCACGGCGCGTACGGCGCCGAGATCGTGCGCGGCGCCGTCCGGTCGGTGCCGCGGGCCCAGTACGAGGGCGCGATCGCGCTGAGCCTCTCCCCGGCGCAGCGGATGCGGCGCGTGATCCTCCCGCAGGCGTTCGTGGAGATGCTGCCGCCCTTCAACAACCTGTTCATCCAGCTGCTGAAGTCCTCGGCGATCCTCGCCCTGATCACCGTGCCCGAGGTGACCCGGCAGGCCCGGGAGGTGCTGATCCCGAACTTCGGCGCGGACATCCTGCTGATCTTCGGCGTCACCTTCGTGATCTACCTGGTGCTTGCCGCGCTGATCACGCTGCTGATGCGGTTCCTGGAGCGGGTGGCCTCGGCGCGGCTGGGCCGCAGGCCCTCCCGGGCGGCGCGGGCGGCGGCGCGGGCGGCCGGGCCGACCGGGACCGAGGGGGTCGCGGTCTGATGCCGCTCTGGGACTGGAACTACGCGTTCGAGATCCTGCCGGACCTGCTGTGGGCGCTGGTCACGACGATCGAGATCACGCTGCTCGGCTCGGTGGTCGCGCTCCTGCTCGGGCTGGTGTTCGCGGTGCTGCGGCGCCTGCACATCCCGGTGCTGGACCAGGTGCTGTGGGCCTTCATCGAGGTCGTGCGCTCGACGCCGCTGCTGGTCCAGGTGTTCTTCCTGTTCTTCGTGCTGCCCCAGTTCGGGGTCACGCTGAGCGCGTTCGTGGTCGGCGTCGTGGGGCTCGGGGTGCACTACGCGACCTACACGTCCGAGGTGTACCGGGCGGGCATCGACGCGATCCCTAAGGGGCAGTGGGAGGCGTGCACCGCGCTGTCCCTGCCCCGCCTGCGGATCTGGACCGGGGTCATCCTGCCCCAGGCGGTCCCGCGCGTGCTGCCGGCGCTGGGCAACTACGTGATCTCGATGTTCAAGGAGGTCCCGCTGCTGCTGGCGATCGGCGTGGTCGAGGTCGTCAACGAGGCACGGGAGCTCGGCTCGCTCACCTTCCGCTACACCGAGCCCTACACGATCGCCGGCCTGCTCTTCCTGCTGCTGAGCTACCCGGCGTCCATACTGGTCCGACGACTGGAGCGCCGCCGTGTCACCGCCTGACACCACCGAGCCGATGATCGTGTTCGACGGCGTGGAGAAGCGCTTCGGGTCGAACGTCGTGCTCAAGGACCTCCACTTCACGGTGGCGCCGGGGGAGCACGTCACCCTGATCGGCCCCTCCGGCTCGGGCAAGACGACGATCCTGCGCCTGCTCATGACCCTCGAGCAGTGCAACGAGGGCACGATCTCGGTCGGCGGGCGCTACCTGTCCCACGAGCTGCGCAGCGGCAAGCTCGGCCCGCCGCGGGAGAAGTACCTGCGCGAAGTCCGCAAGCACATCGGGATGGTCTTCCAGCAGTTCAACCTGTTCCCGAACATGACCGTGCGGGGCAACCTGATCGAGGGCCCGACGCGGGTGCTGGGCCTGTCGAAGGACGAGGCGAACGGCCGGGCCGAGGAGCTGCTGGACCTCGTCGGGCTCAAGGAGAAGATCGACGCCCATCCGACCCAGCTCTCCGGCGGGCAGCAGCAGCGGGTCGCGATCGCCCGGGCGCTGGCGATGCGGCCGGACGTGCTGCTGCTCGACGAGGTGACCTCTGCGCTGGACCCCGAGCTCGTGGCGGGGGTGCTGAAGCTGTTGCAGGACATCGGCGACACCACCGACATCACCATCCTCTGCGTGACCCACGAGATGGGCTTCGCGCGGGACTTCTCGCACCGGGTGATGATGTTCGACGGCGGCCGGGTGCTCGAGGACGCGCCGCCGGCCAAGCTCTTCACCGACCCGGACCACCAGCGCACCCGGGACTTCCTGCAGGCTGTCCTGAACCACTGACCCGTGCGCGGCAACTGCCCCTAGAGGGGAAGTTGCCACTCACAACCCGGGCTGACCTGCGCAGATCGACTCGGTGGTGAGGTCGGCGGGCGGGACGTTCTCGGCGGCGAAGCCGAAGGGCCGCACGAGGTCCAGCCAGCGGCCGGAGGCGTGCAGCTCGGCGAGGCCGGCGTCGAAGGCGGTGCGCAGATCGGTGTCGGCGGGGCGGAAGGCGAAGGCGCCCACCGGGAACACTCGCCGGCCGTCCGCGTCGACCCGCGCGGCGACGCCCGGGGTCACCTGCAGCGGCGTACCCGGGTTGCGGGCCAGCTCGTCGAGCAGGGAGATGCGGGTGAGGGCGGCGGCGGGGACCTCACCGTTGGCGACGGCGCGGAACAGCGTGCTCTGCCCGTCGTAGGTGCGGACCGCCTCCGGCGGCACGCCCGCCGCGAGCGCGAACTCCTGCTCCGCCGACCCGGTCAGCACGCCGACGGTGATGCCCGCGCGCCGCACGCCGTCGAACGTGCGGATCCCGTTCGGGTTGCCCGCGGGGACGAGGAAGGCCAACGGCGCCAGGAAGTCCGGCCGCGAGAAGGCGACGCGCGCGCACCGCGTCGGGGTGATCGTGGTGCCCGCGGCGACGATATCGAACTGTTCGTCGAGCAGGCCGTCGAGCAGTCGGCCGAAGGGGACCTGGATCGCCTCGATCCCGCCGACGCCGAGTCCGGCGAGGACGGCCCGGGCGACCTCGGGCGCCTCGCCGGTGACCGTGCCGTCCGTGGCCGAGTAGCCGTACGGGCGCTCGCCGGCGATCCCGATGCGGGCCACGCCGTCGCCCTGCATGCGCTCGAGCGCCGAGCCCGCGCGCGACCCGCACCCCGCCAGCGCGGCGGCGCCCCCGAGCGCGGCCGCCCCGGCGAGGAGCGATCGTCGGGAGACCAGGTGCATCGCGCCGAAGACTAGTCGTTGCTAGTCGGGCCAGACCGGGTGGCGCTTCTCGAGGAAGGAAGCCATGCCCTCCTTGGCCCCCGCGGACTGCGACATCGCCGCCATGACCTCGACGGCGATGGCGTAGGCGTCGGCCTCCGGGCGGTCGAGCTGCGCGTAGAGCGTCTGCTTGCCGACCTCCTTGCCGAACCGGCTGCCGCGGGTCGCGCGGGCGAGCAGCTCGTCCGTCTTCGCGTCGAGCTCGGCGTCGGGCACGACGTAGTTGACGAGGCCCCAGTCGGCGGCGGTGCGGGCGTCGATCGGGTCCCCGGTCAGGGCCAGCTCCATCAGCCGCTTGCGGCCGACGTTGCGCGCCACGGGGACCGCCGGGGTGTGGCAGAACCAGCCGCCCTTGCCACCGGGCAGCGCGAAGGCGGCGGACTCGCCCGCGACGGCCAGGTCGCAGGTGGCGACGAGCTGGCAGCCGGCCGCCGTCGCGATGGCCTGGACCTTCGCGACCACGACCTGCGGAACCGCCTGGATGGTCTGCATCACCTCGGTGCACAGGGTGAGCAGCTCGCGGACGCCCTTGAGGTCCCGCGCGGCGACGTCGGCGAAATCGTGCCCCGCCGAGAACGCCTTGCCCTCGGCGCCGAGCACGATGCCGGTGGCGTCGCTGCTGCCGGCGGTCTCGAAGGCGTCGAGCAGCTCGCGGAGGTGGTCCTCGGAGAGGGCGTTGCGCCGTTCCGGCCGGTTCATCGTGATGCGGACGGTCTCCCCGTCCTCCTTGACCAGGAGGTGCTCGTAACCCATGCGTCCACGGTAGTGGCTGGACGGCCGGGTGGAACGGGTCTACCGTGACCGCATGACCGGATCGGCAATTCCAGTCACCGGGTCACCGGGAGCGGGGTCACGCGAGGACCGGCTCCTCGACGCGGCCGCCGATCTGCTGGTCCGGTGGGGCTACCAGCGCGTGACGATCGACGAGGTCGCGCGCCGGGCGGGGATCGGCAAGGGCACCGTCTACCTGCACTTCCGCACTAAGGAGGCGCTGTTCCTCGCCGTCCTGATGCGCAGCCACCGCACGGTGACCGCGGGGATGGCGGACCGGATGGAGGCCGATCCCGCCGAGGCGCTGCCGGCGCGGGCCGTCCGGTCGATCTACCGCGAGCTGCTCGACGACCCGGTGACCCGGCCGCTCTACCTCGGCGACCCGGAGGTGCTGGGCCGGCTCGCGCACGAGGCGGCCGAGGCGCTGGGCGGCCTCACGGCCCGGCGCACCGAGGTGGGCCGGCGCTGGTTCTCGCTGCTGCGCGAGGCGGGCCGGATGCCCACCGACCTGCCGATCGACGCGCAGATGCATCTGTTCTCCGCCGTCACCACCGGCTTCTTCTTCCTCGACGGCATGCCGTCCGCGCCGGGTCCCACCGACCCGGACGCGCGTGCCGACCTGCTCGAACACGCCCTGCGGAGCGCCCTGGAGATCCCGGGTGCACCGCTGACGCGCGAGTGCGCGGCGGAGTGCGCGGCACTCTTCCGCTCGCTGCTCGACGACCTGCCCACCCCGAGCGGAACCAGGTGACCACCATGGCCGTGCTCGACGCGCCCGCCCTCACCGACCCGGAGCTCCTCGCCGACCCCTGGAACGCCTTCGGCCGCCTGCGCGAGCAGGCGCCCGTGCTGCGCAGCCGGTTCGGGCTGGGCGGGGACGAGGCGCCGCTCTGGCTCGTGACCCGCTACGCCGACGTGCGCGCGGTGCTCAGCGACCCGCGGTTCGTCAACGACCCGGCGAACGCCCCCGAGGGCCGGGACACGCGCAAGGAGCTGATGGCCGCCATCGGGATCACGCCCGAGCTCGCGGACTACATGACCCGCAGCGTGCTCGACGCGGACGGCGCCGACCACACCCGGCTGCGCAAGCTCGTCTCCCGGGCGTTCACCGTCCGTCGCGTCGCCGACCTGCGGCCGCGCGTCGAGGAGATCGCCGCGGGGCTGCTCGCGGAGCTGGCCGTCGCGGAGCAGCCGGTCGATCTCGTCGAGGCCTACGCCTACCCGTTGCCGATCACGGTGATCTGCGAGCTCGTCGGGATCCCGGAGGCGGACCGTCCGAACTGGCACGTCTGGGGCCGGGAGATGGTCTCGACCGATCCCGCACGCGTCCCGGCCGCCCTGCAGGCCACCGTGGACCACATCCGCGACCTGATCGGCCGTCGCCGGGCCGAGCCGGCCGACGACCTGCTGAGCGCGATGATCCGCGCCCAGGAGGAGGACGGCGACCGGCTGTCGGAGTTCGAGCTGGTCACGATGGTCCTCGCACTGGTCTTCGCCGGGCACGAGACGACCGCGCACCTGATCGCGAATTCGGTGGCCGCGCTGCTGAGCCGGCCCGACCAGCTGGCACGCCTGCAGGCCGAGCCGGAGCTGTGGCCGACCGCCGTCAACGAGCTGATGCGGATCTGGGGACCCGTCAGCCAGGTCCGCGTGCGGTACGCGACCGAGGCGGTCGAGATCGGCGGGGTCGAGATCCCGGCCGGCGCCGCCGTCCAGCCGATCCTGCTGTCCGCCAACGGCGACCCGCGGGAGTTCGACGACCCCGAGGCGTTCGACGTCGGGCGGCGGACCGAGCGGGGGGAGGGGCACGTCGGGTTCGGCCACGGCGCGCACTACTGCCTGGGCGCCGCGCTGGCCCGGCAGGAGGGGGAGGTGGCGCTGCGGGCGCTGTTCACCCGCTTCCCGTCCCTCGAGCTCGCCGTGCCGCCCGAGGAGCTGGTGTGGCAGCCGGTCCCCGGCTCCCGTCGCCTCGCCGCCCTCCCCGTCCGCCTCTAGAGCCACCCCGGGGGGAACCGGCGAGCGGCGCTCTCGCTCACTAGGTCTGAGCGAGAGCGCCGTTCGTCCACACCGCTAGAGCTCGTCCTTCAGCCGTTCCCACTCCTCGTCGGTGAACAGCCGCGAGCGGATCAGGAACCGGACGCCCTCCGGTGCCTCGACCGAGAACCCGCTGCCGCGGCCCTTCACCACGTCGACGGTGAGGTGGGTGTGCTTCCAGTACTCGTACTGCGACGCCGACATGTGGAACCCGATCGGCTTCTCGAGGCCGGGGACGGTCAGGTCGCCCAGGTGGACGTCCTGCCCCCCTAACTTGAAGTCGCCGTCGGGGTAGCACATCGGCGCACTGCCGTCGCAGCACCCGCCGGACTGGTGGAACATCAGCGGACCGTGGATGTCGGTCAGCTTGACCAGCAGCTCCGCCGCCGCCGGCGTCAGCGCCACTCGCTCGGTACCCGTACCCGGGACCTCTGCCACCGGGGCCTCGGCTCGGTCGACCGCGGAGTCGCCCATCAGAAGAAGCCCTGGGCGTTCTGCGAGTAGCTGACCAGCATGTTCTTGGTCTGCTGGTAGTGGTCGAGCATCATCTTGTGGTTCTCGCGACCGATGCCGGACTGCTTGTAGCCGCCGAAGGCCGCGTGCGCCGGGTAGGCGTGGTAGTTGTTCACCCACACGCGGCCGGCCTGGATGTCGCGACCCGCGCGGTACGCGGTGTTGCCGTCGCGGGACCAGACCGCCGCGCCCAGGCCGTACAGTGTGTCGTTGGCGATCTTCATGGCGTCGTCGTAGTCGCTGAAGCGCGCGACCGAGACGACCGGGCCGAAGATCTCCTCCTGGAAGATCCGCATCGAGTTGTTGCCCTCGAACACGGTCGGCTGGATGTAGTACCCGCCGGAGAGCTCGCCGCCGAGGTCGGCCTTCTCCCCACCGGTGAGGACCTTCGCGCCCTCCTGGCGACCGATGTCGATGTAGCTCAGGATCTTCTCGAACTGGTCGTTCGAGGCCTGGGCACCGATCATCGTGTCGGTGTCGAGCGGGTGCCCCTGCTTGATCTGCTCGGTCCGCTTGACCGCCTGCTGCAGGAAGTCGTCGTAGATGCCGCCCTGGATCAGCGCGCGGGACGGGCAGGTGCAGACCTCGCCCTGGTTGAGGGCGAACATCGCGAAGCCCTCGAGGGCCTTGTCGTAGAAGGCGTCGTTGGCGGCGGCGACGTCGTCGAAGAAGACGTTCGGGCTCTTGCCGCCGAGCTCCAGGGTGACCGGGATCAGGTTCTCCGACGCGTACTGCATGATCAGCCGGCCGGTGGTGGTCTCACCGGTGAAGGCGATCTTGCGGATGCGGTTCGACGAGGCCAGCGGCTTGCCCGCCTCGACACCGAAGCCGTTCACGACGTTGACGACGCCCGCGGGCAGCAGGTCGGCGACCGTCTCCAGCAGCACGTGGATCGACGCCGGGGTCTGCTCGGCCGGCTTGAGGACGACCGCGTTGCCGGCGGCCAGGGCCGGCGCGAGCTTCCAGATCGCCATCAGGATCGGGAAGTTCCACGGGATGATCTGCCCGACGACGCCCAGCGGCTCGTGGAAATGGTAGGCGATCGTGTTCTCGTCGATCTCCGAGATGCCGCCCTCCTGGGCGCGCACCGCGCCGGCGAAGTAGCGGAGGTGGTCGATCGCGAGCGGGATGTCGGCGGCCAGGGTCTCGCGGCAGGCCTTGCCGTTCTCCCACGACTCGGCGATGGCGATCTTCTCGAGGTTCGCCTCGATGCGGTCGGCCATCTTGTTGAGGATGTTCGCGCGCTCGGCGACGGAGGTCTTCCCCCACGCCGGGGCGGCGGCGTGCGCCGCGTCCAGGGCCTTCTCGACGTCCTCCGCCGTGCCGCGGGCGACCTCGGTGAACGTCTGGCCGGTGATCGGCGTCGGGTTCTCGAAATACTGACCCTTCGCAGGGGCCACGTACTCGCCGCCGATGAAATGGTCGTAGCGAGGCTTGAAGCTGACGACGCTGTCCGGCTGCCCGGGGTTGGCGTACTTGGCCATGTCCGTCCTTCCACAACATTGGGTCCAGCTCGTGATGGCGGACACTAGGAAGGTGGGGGTTGCAGCCGCGTTGCACGCAGATGCGGACCCCTCCGTTCGGACAGTCCGAACGGGCGGAGACAGCTTTGGGTTGCCTGTCCTCGCAGGTGAGAGGACGATCGTGCGGGACGACGACGTCGGCGGAGGGCTGACATGAGCGAGCAGGTCCGTGATCTGGTGTCCGATTCGTGGCGCCGCTCGCACGCGGCCCGGGTCGACCCCGACCACGGGCTGCCGCCGCACGTCTTCGAGCACCGCGAGGTCGCCGACGTCCGGGCCGGCCACCCGCTGGCCGAGGTGCTGCCGCTGCTGCGGGACACCCTGCTGCAGATCGCCGACGAGGCGATGCACATGATGATCGTCACGGACGCGCAGGGGCACATCCTGTGGCGCGAGGGGCACCAGGACGTGCTGCGCCGCGCCGAGGGCGTCGGGCTCGTCGAGGGCACCCGATGGAGCGAGGACGCCATCGGCACCAACGCGATGGGCACCGCGCTCGCCGAGAACCGGGCGTTGCGGATCCACTCGTCGGAGCACCACGTCCGCGCCTACCACCCGTGGACCTGTGCCGCGGCCCCCATCCACGAGCCCGACTCGGGCGAGATGGTCGGCGTCGTCGACATCACCGGGCCCGCCCGCACGTTCCATCCGACCACGCTCGCGCTGGTCAGCGCGGCGGCGAAGCTGGCGGAGAAGCACCTCGAGACGCGGATCGCGGTACGGGACGAGCGGCTGCTCACCCGGAACCTGCCGCACCTGATCGGGCTCCGGGACGAGCCCGGCGCGCTGCTCAGCCCGCGCGGGCGCGTCCTGGTCGCCCAGCCGGACGGCTGGCTCGCCGAGCGGGTCGACCTCGGCATGGACCCCGCCGACGGCATGCGGGTGGCGCTGGGCGCCCGCGGCGAGGGCGTCCTGGAGCAGTTGACGGAGGGGTACCTGCTGCGCCTGCACCGCCCCGGCGCCCGTCGCCGCCCCTCGCTCGCGCTGCGCTTCCTCGGGGCGGAGCGGCCCGTCGCGCGCCTCGACGGCCGGGCCGTCCGGCTCTCGTCCCGGCACGCCGAGCTGCTCACCCTGCTGGCGCTGCACCCGGAGGGACTCACCGCGGACCGGCTCACCACCGCTCTCTACGGCGACGCGGGCAAGGCCGTGACCGTCCGGGCCGAGATGCACCGGCTCCGGGTCCAGCTCGACGCCGGGATCGTCCGCACCCAGCCCTACCGCCTGCAGGCCGCCGTCGACGCCGACTTCCTCGCCCTCCGCGAGGCCCTGCGCCTCGGCCGGGCCCGGGAGGCCGCCGACCTGCACCGGGGCGAGCTCCTGCCCGCCTCCGACGCCCCCGCCGTCCGCGAGGAACGGGACGCCCTCGCCGTCGCCGTCCGGTCCCTGGTGCTGCGCAGCGGAGACGCCGAGGCGGTGTGGTCCTACGCCCGCACCGAGGACGGGAAGTCGGACGAGGAGGTGCGGGAGCGGCTGGGGGTGCTGCTCCCGGCGGGCGACCCGCGCCGGACCCTGCCGGGCCTCGACCCGCACTGAGTCCCGGTGGGTCTCGGCGGGTCTCGGCGGGTCTCGGCGGGTCTCAGCGGGTCTCGGTGTGCGACGGCGCTCGGACGGGTGTGCGGGGTCGTTCTCAGGGCGGCAGGACGACGTTCCCCACCCTTGCACGCTCGGTGTCTGTTATGTCGTTTTCATCCCGCCTGTCCCCGCAGGTCGGAGCAGCAGGACGCACCCGTCCGGCCCAGTGACGACGGGATTCAGGTCACGGCGTGTAACAGGACCCCGCGGGCGGTCGAAAGCCGAGTGACAGGCCGTTGCCCGGACCCCGCCGGCGCGGCGCTCCCCCCTGTCGGGAAAGGTTCGCCGTGCCCCGCCCTCGCGCGACGGTCCGGCCCGCGCCGTCGTGGCTGCTGGTCGGTTCGCTCCTCGCCGCCTTCCTCGTCGTGCTCGTCGTCTGCGGGCTGACCGCCGGCAAGATCGGCAACGACGCGACCGGCGCCCACGACGAGGGCTCGTCCGAGCAGGTGCCCGACGAGATCCTCTCGGGCGGCCCGATCATCGACGGCCAGCACGAGCCCGTGCGCTCGACGAGCATCCCGAAGGGCACCGTCGTCCTCACCTTCGACGACGGGCCCGATCCCACGTGGACGCCGCAGGTGCTCTCGATCCTGCGCAAGCACAACGTGCCCGGCAGCTTCTTCGTGGTCGGCTCGATGGCCAGCCGCTACCCGGAGCTGATCCGCGACATCCACGAGCAGGGCTCCGAGCTGGGTGTCCACTCCTTCTCGCACCCCGACCTCGGCACGTCGGCGAGCTGGCGGGTGGAGCGCGAGATGGCCGAGACCCAGCTCGTGATCCAGGGCGCCACCGGCGAGTCGACCTACCTCATGCGGCCGCCGTACTCCTCCAGCGCCGCGGCGCTCGACGACATCGGCTACCAGACGGTCAAGCAGGTCGGGGCCATGGGCTACCTGACCGTGCTGACCGACGTCGACGGCGAGGACTGGAAGCGGCCCGGCGTCGACGAGATCGTCCGCAACGCCACGCCGAAGGACGGCACCGGCGGCACGATCCTGCTGCACGACTCCGGCGGTGACCGCACCCAGACCATCGCGGCGCTCGACAAGCTGATCCCCCAGCTGCAGGCGGCCGGCTACACGTTCAAGACCGTCGAGCAGGCGATGAACCTGCCGCCCGCCCCGGCGGCGAGCACCACGGACGTCCTGCTCGGGAAGCTCCTGCTCGGCGTCATCGGCGCGGCCTGGTGGGTCTCCGACGCCGCCCGCTGGCTCCTGGCCGGGGTCGCGACCCTGGTCGTCCTGCGGCTGATCCTGATGGTCGTGGCCGCGCGGCGGCACGACAAACGGCGGCGCGACCCGGACTGGGCCTGGGGGCCGACGTACACGCAGCCCGTCTCGGTGATCGTCCCGGCCTACAACGAGTCGAAGAACATCGAGGCGACCGTGCGGTCGATCCTCGCGAACGACCATCCGCTCGAGGTGATCGTCGTCGACGACGGGTCGTCGGACGGCACGGCCGAGCTCGTCGAGTCGCTCAACCTGCCCCGGGTCCGGGTGATCCGGCAGCTCAACGCCGGCAAACCGGCCGCGCTCAACACCGGCACGGCGAACGCGCGGTACGAGGTCGTCGTGATGATGGACGGGGACACGGTCTTCGAGCCGGACACCGTGCGGCACCTCGCGCAGCCCTTCGCCGACCCGCGGGTGGGCGCGGTCGCGGGCAACGTGAAGGTCGCCAACACCGACACGCTGATCGGCCGGCTGCAGCACGTCGAGTACGTGGTCGGGTTCGGCATCGACCGCCGGGTGCAGGACACGACGTCGTCGATCACCACGATCCCGGGCGCCGCCGGGGCCTTCCGCAAGGAGGCGCTGCGTGAGGTCGGCGGGCTGTCCGACGACACCCTCGCCGAGGACACCGACCTCACCATCGCCCTGGGCCGGGCCGGCTGGAAGGTCGTGTTCGAGGACCGCGCGCTGGCCTGGACCGAGGCGCCCGCGACCGCCGGCCAGCTCTGGCGGCAGCGGTACCGGTGGAGCTACGGGACCATGCAGGCGATCTGGAAGCACCGGCGGGCGGTGCGTGAGCCCGGGTCGTTCGGCTGGCTGGGCCTGGCCCACGTGATGCTGTTCCAGATCATGCTGCCGCTGTCCGCGCCGCTGGTCGACATCTTCCTGCTCTACGGCCTGCTGTTCGAGGACCCCGCGACCACCATCCTGCTCTGGAGCCTGATGATGGGGTTGCAGGTCGCGGGCGGCATCTACGCCTTCCACGTCGACGGCGAGCCCAAGGGCGCGCTGTGGGTGCTCCCGGTGCAGCAGTTCGTCTACCGGCAGCTGATGTACGTGGTGCTCGTGCAGTCCGCGGTGAGCGCCATCAGCGGCGTCCGGGTGCGCTGGCAGAAGCTCAAGCGCACGGGCGCGGTCGACGCGCTGCTCTCCCCGCAGGCCTCGCCCGCCCCGGTCCCGCCCGCGGGTGCGGCCGGGCGGCACCCGTCGTTCCCCAGCATGCCGGCCGTGCCCGCCCCGACCGCCGTCGCGGCCGTCCCGGAGCCCCGGTCCGCCGGGCCCGACGACCCCGGGTCACCGCTCCCCGCCCCCGTCGCGCGACCGCGGGGCCGGGAGCGGTGGCTCGACACGCTGCGCGGGCTCGCGCTGGTCCGCGTGGTCGTCTACCACGCGCTCGGGCTCGGCTGGCTGTCGATCGTCTTCCCGTCGATGGGCGTGATGTTCGCGCTGGGCGGGTCGCTGATGGTGCAGTCGATGCGGAAGACCCCGGCGATCGACGTCATCGGGCAGCGGATCCGGCGCCTCCTGCCGCCGCTGTGGCTGATGGCCGTGATCTTCGTGCCGATCATGGTGTGGCAGGGCTGGGCCGCCGAGGGGGCCGACGCCGAGAGCCCCGGCAACGGCATCCCGTGGAGCGACCTCGTCTGGTGGGTCTTCCCGATCATGGACCCGCCCGGCAGCGAGTGGGGCTTCGACACCGTCGAGGTGCTCTGGTACCTGCGCGCCTACCTGTGGTTCGTGCTGCTCACGCCGGTGATGCTCAAGGCCTTCCGGAAGAGCCCGGTGATCAGCGTGCTGGTCCCGCTGGCCCTGGTGATCGTCGACGGCCTGCTCGGGTCGCCGCTGTCCGACGCCAGCGGGCTCGGCGCCGGCCTGCTCGACTTCGTGACCTTCGGTGCCTGCTGGATGCTCGGCTTCGCGCACCGCGAGGGCATGATCCGCAGGCTCCCGTTGCCGGCCCTGCTCGGCCTGGCCGCGGCCGGCATCGCGGCGGGCATGTTCTGGGCGGTCGGGCACCCGTCGCCGGAGGCGGGGCTGGACCTCAACGAGATCCCGATGGCGCAGGCCCTGGTCTCGGCCGGGTTCGTGCTGCTGGTGCTGCGGATCAACCCGGCGCTGGGCTGGGTCGACAAGGTGCCCGGGCTCGGCCGGCTGATCGCCGTCGTCAACGCGCGGGCCATCACGATCTACCTGCTGAACAACCCGGCGATCGACGTTGCCGCCTGGGCCAACGACCGGCTCGGCCTCCCCGACTCGAGCGGCTGGCTCGTGCTCAGCTCCGTGGTGGTCATCGTGATCGGGGTGGCCTGCTTCGGCTGGGTCGAGGACCTCGCCGCTCGCCGGCCGCTGCAGATCCTGCCGGGCGGGAAGCGCGCCGCGGCGGCCCGCGGGAAGAAGGACGACGACGCCGTCCGTCAGGGCCCCGTCCTGCGGCCCCGGACGCTCGCCGAGGCCACCGCCCGGCGCATCGCCGAGATGCCGGCGACCGAGGTGCTGCCGGTGGTGCCGCGCCAGGGCGCCCCGGCGGCCGCGCGAGAGGGCGCTGCGGCGGCCGCGCGAGAGGGCGGTGCGCCGGTGCCGCGAGAGGGCGCTGCGCCGGTGCGGACCGGGGCGCGGGTCACCGGCCGAGCGGCC